>JAQUMQ010000288.1 GCA_028718045.1 Actinomycetota bacterium | reverse complement strand
TTTGTTAATCACTGTTTTTGTAGCATACTTTCCATATTAAATATTTTTTTAATTTCCCCCCCATCTTTTCATGGAATGTTTATTGTGATTGAGTTTACTCGAGATTTGTTTTTATAAGGGGTAGGACCATTTAAAAAATATATCTCATTTTTTTTTCATATGTTATACCTCCTATATATTTAATGTTAAAATTTTTTATTCTAAACTATTATAGAAAGCTTTATTACTTTATTTAATGAAGGACTGATATTCGGTTTTCCCTTTTACAATGGTGCGGACTACATTTAAATCTGCATCCAGGAAGGTAAAGGATGCAAGCTTTCCTATTTCAATACTTCCTATTCTATCGTTTAAACCCAGATGATTTGCAGGATTTATTGTTACGCATTGTGCAGCAATCTCTATTGGCGTACCGGTAAAATCAATAAATTTTTTAAAAGCTCTGTCCAATGTTATGGTACTGCCTGCTCTCGACCCGGTATAAAGTAAGTGGGCATCTCCATTTTTAACAACAAGAGGCTCAGAAAAGCATGGCGTATCATATTGTCCATCAGCCCATCCTGTGGCCATGATACTATCGGTAATCAGAATTATTCTTTCTGGTCCTATGACTTTGTTTATTACTTTCACTGTTTCCGGTACCAGGTGAAACCCATCACAAATTAGTTCAGTATATATATCATTTCGGAACAATACCGCACCCATTATTGATGGTTCATGCTGATGAAATCCGCGCATGCCATTTAAGAAATGAGAAATGCAACCTACGCCATTATCGAATGCATCCATACATATTGAAAAACTTGCATCTGAGTGTCCGATATTGATCGCTATCCCTGATTGGTGTAAAAACTTGATTGTTTCCATGGCACCCGGGAGTTCAGGCGCCAGGGTTATTGTTTTAATTCCATTCTTAGATGCAGAAATATAATCTTTAAAATCTTTTATCCTCGGATAGACTATAGATTCAGCACTTTGTGCGCCACGGTATTTTTCACTTATGCAGGGACCTTCCATATGTATACCAAGAATTGATGCCCCGTCTGTTTTTTTTGATGTGTACTCAGTAATTGTTGAAATGAAGCCAAGCAGGTTGACTTTAGAATTTGTAGTAAGTGTCGGTAAGAATGCAGAAACTCCTTTAGAAGCATAAAATTCAGATAATTTTAAAAGTTCTTTTATCGTACATCCTGATACGTCAATTCCAATCGCTCCATGAGTATGATTGTCGATAAATCCAGGTAAAACATAATCATTATCAGCATTTATTATTTCACTTTGAGAAATATTTGGTTCATTCCGTGTAAAATCTGTGATTAATCCATCTTCAATAATTACACAACCGGATGCAAACTTACATTTTCCAGGCCTTCCAAATAATATTTTGTTTCCTTTTAAAATTTGTCGTTGCATAATTAACGCATTATTTTTAACAACATATTACAAAGGTATTTATTATGCCCTTCCTGCGGATTCTGATAAATCAATAATATCTGATATTACTTTTTCAAGTTTACGAGAAGCATACTGAGAAATCTTCCAGATATGTCCCTGATGGTCGAGGTTCTCTATTCCTTCTTTCAAATATTCAACATATTTATGCCTGACAAGGGTTCCAAAATTTATTTTTGAAACACCGAGAGAGATGGCCTTTTTAACAGTTTTATCGGGTATTCCAGTACATCCATGAAGAACAAGCGGAATATCGGTTATCTTCCTGCATTGTTCGAGTATACTTAGTTGAATATAGGGCGTACCTTTATAAAAGCCATGAGCATTTCCTATTCCTACAGCGAGACTGTCAGGAGAACATAAACTCAAAAAAAATTTTACATCTTCAATGTCTACAACATTATCTGCAGCGGTTTTTCCGCCTTCAAGACTGGATGGAAGCAACCTTCCTATCTCTGCCTCAACAGGTACGTTAAATGCATGGCACATCTTAATAATTTCATTAGTGTTTTTTGCGTTTTCTTCTACAGGAAGAGAAGAGCCATCATACATTATCGAGGTAAATCCATATTTCAAACTGCGGGCGACTAATTCGAAACTGTCACCGTGGTCTAAATGGATTGCAACCGGAACAGATACTCTTTTAGCACACCAGCGTGCTACTTCTGCAAACCAGTCATCTCCTGAATATTGCCCTGTCAATACGTAGTGGGCAAGTATGATAGGAGATTTTTTTGCTTCAGCGGCTTTACAAATGGCCATTATAATATCATACGTCCCTCCTTGGGTATTGATTGCAGGTACTGCGTATTTTTCTTTTAAAGCATGTTCCAATAATTCTTTACTTGTGGTAAGCATTTTTTTAAAGATTCACCTTCCAGCAAAATATAAAATATTTTAAAAAACTCCTTATAATACGATAGCTTTGTTTAAATTTCTTGGTGTATCTGGATCTATTCCTTTTTCGAGTGCCCAGTATAACCCTAAAAACTGAGCAGGTATTATAAAAAGAGGAAGACTGCATTCCGGAATTTCGAAATATGCATATGCAGAATCTTTGAAATTCTCGGCAATCTTTTCTCCTATACATATTACTTTAACGTCGAGATCGACGAGTTCTTTTACAAGCCTCAAATCATTTAACTTTGATTTTTCGCTTGTGTATATTATTGCGACAGTATTTTTATCTGCAATCGATATCGGTCCATGCCTGTATTCCATTGTATAATATATCTCGGTTGGCATGATGCACATTTCTTTTATTTTTATACTGGATTCACCTGCAATTCCGTAATATTCTGCTTGTCCTAATGCAACCAACAAATTTGAATCTTTGATTTTATGTGCAAGTTCTTTGACAGGGATTTCTATAGATGATATAAAATCTGCAGAAATTTCCGGAATTTTAAATATTTTCTTTAAGTTATTTTCTTCTAAAATTTTTATCATTATCATGCCGGCATATAACATACTCGAAAATGAACGCGTC
>JAQUMQ010000287.1 GCA_028718045.1 Actinomycetota bacterium | reverse complement strand
TGCCGTAAAGCGTATTTCCCAAAGTTTTCGAAGATTCCAAAACAGAGGCAAATGATTTCAACGGATGCATGCATGCAATAGATGCGCCTTCTTTTTTTGCCGATTTCAAAACATCTGTTTTCTTGGAACCGCTGAAATGAATTACTGCCATGTCTTTTGGATTAAATACATGGGGTGTGTTATTGCTTTTTTCGAAAAAAAAGTCTTGTGATTGTTTGTTTGTTTTTTTGCTAAGGTTTTCCCCATCCTCAAAAATACTTTTACAAGCATTTTCTATTTCATCGTCCGGGGTACATATAAATATGCAATTTGATATGCTTGCGGCAAGCAGATTGTTTTTTGTAAACAATATATTTGAATCTCGCTTTGATAACAGCTCTTTGGCAGCATTTATGGATTTATCGCTGCGGCTTGAAATCGAAACTATCGACACCGCATGATCATTCTTTTTTGAAATGCTGTACGCCAGAGCAAGCCCCAATCGTCCGGCTCCTATTACGCTTACTTTTAGTAATGAATTATTATACATAAAACAATCTCCTAAAAATAAAGTCGACAAACAAATGATATATGGTTTTGGATTAAATTAAAGAATTATTAAATTATTGTATAAAAACTTTTATATATCAACCTATTTGAAACACTATGAAATCCTTATGGGCATCAAAAGATAAATGATTCCGTTGCTATCGACATTTTTTATCAGCACAGGTTTTAAAGATTCTTCTATCGAAAACAAAATATTTTCTGCATCAATCATTGATACCCCATCGATAAAATACGCAGGATTGAAAGCAATATCTATTTTTTCCTCGCTATAAGATATATCAAACTCTTCGCTTGAACTTCCTATTTCCTTTATATTCATCGATGCTGCCATTTTGCCGTTTGACAGCTCGATTTTTACAGGAATGTTATCCTGTGAAATCGATGATATTCTTCTTATTACTTCAAGGACTTTTTCTTTGCTTAAAATAATATTATGTTTAAATTCCTTTGGTATCAACTGGCTGTATTCGGGAAATTTTCCGGAAAGAAGCCTTGATATAACAATAGTTCCCGAATCTTCGCTTTCTTTTAATATAAAGCTTATTTGATTTTCTTCGATATTTAAATCTATTGTTTTGCCGCCGAAGTCGCTTTTGATTATATTGTCAAGAACTTTTGACGGTACGACAACCTTTATGGCATCTCCTTTATATTCTATTGCTTCTTGCACATAAGCAAGCCTGTAGCTGTCTGTTCCGACCATCTTTATTAAGCTTTGTTTATTGTTGTTTTCCTTTTCGTTTTCCTTCTTTTTGTCGATTTCGATTAAAACACCCGTAAGAATTGCTCTGCTTTCTTCGGTAGAAGCAGCCCTTATCGTTTTATTTAACAACTTTTTAAAAACGTCGAAATCGATTGAGAAATTTATTTTGTCCGAAATTTTAGGAAATTCCGGATACTCGTCTATCGCCAAAGTGTTAAGATAGAATATACTTTTATCGCATTGCACTTTAAGCTGATTGGTGTTTATGTCAAGCTCTACGGTTATTTTTGATTCCGGAAAGCTTCTGAGAATGTTTATAAACACCTTTGCGGGAACGACTGCCCTCCCCTGGTCCAGTATGTTTACTCCTAGGCTTGATTTTATGCTTGTTTCCAGATCTGTGCTGTATATGTACAACTTATCGCTTGCTTCCAATAATATCCCGCTTAGAGCAGAAATCAGGCTTTTTGATGTAGCTATCTTGCTTGCAAAATTCAGTTTGTTTAATAGCTCGTTTCGGGTAGTTTGAAATTTCATGATAACCCCTTTAAAACATATGTTTTAATATTGTATAAATATATTAATCATAAAATAAAATTTTATATTTACAAACAATTACGAAAATAAAAGATAATTACCGTTTATTATATTATATCAATTATATATATAAAATATTTTTAAAAGTAGTAGCTTAAGTAGTTACTATAGTTGTTCAAACTGTATATAAGAATTAAAAATGCACTATATCGCATATAAATCAAAAAAGACAGTGTTTAAAAAAAATGTATTTTATGTAAACAATATAAAATAAATCAGAATAAAATTTAATAAAAAAAAGTTTTAAACAAAAATTAATATTAGTTTAAAAACAATTAAATTCGGCTCCGATATAAATAAAAAAATATTAACGTTTTATCGACAGTATTTTAAACACTGTTTTTGATTTTGTTTGTAAGCTCCTGAACCTCGTTATAAACCGCTCTGTCGCTTTTGATCATCAGCGAAATTTTATTTATGGCATAAATTACGGTCGGATGGTCTCTGTTGCCACAATCTTTTCCTATTTTAGGAAGAGAAGCGTTGGTAAGTTCGCGGATTAAATACATGGCAATATGCCTGGCATGTGATATAAACTGGCTTCTTTTAGAACTTGTAATGTCGTTTATCGAAACCGAAAAATATTTTGATACTTCTTTTAATATCCTTGTTGAGTTTATTTGTACTTCTTTGTCCTCGGGTAAAATATCTTTCAATACTTCTTTTGCCTTGTCGATATCTGGTTTTGTATTGGTCAAAGAAGCAAAAGCAATGACACGGGTCAAAGCTCCTTCAAGTTCACGGATATTGGATGCGAATTTTGCGGCAATAAGATTAAATATATCATCGGATATAACCATCGATACTTTTTCGCGAGTACAGTATTTTTTAAGAATCGCTATTCTGGTTTCCAGATCAGGCTGAGTGATGTCGGTTACAAGACCCCATTCAAAACGAGACCGAAGCCTGTCCTCGAGCGAGGAAATATCTTTGGGAGCCCTGTCGCTTGTTATTACTATCTGTCTGTTTGTGTTATGAAGAGCATTAAATGTGTGGAAAAATTCTTCCTGGCTTGCTTCTTTTTGCTCAAGAAAATGTATGTCATCTATAAGAAGAACATCGTTGTTTCTATAGTTTTCCTTAAAAATCATCA
>JAQUMQ010000286.1 GCA_028718045.1 Actinomycetota bacterium | reverse complement strand
TATTTTATGGGATGAACTAGAATTTTTTATTGTTAATACATAAAAAAACAGTAAATAACGGTTATTTAACGGTTTTTTATGTAAAAATCTGAGTTTTCTGAACCCATAAAAAAGCTTTTTTACTGATAATACAGTTAAAAAACAGTAACCTTATAAAAGTTAGAATAATCCAAAAACCTGATAATACTATCTAAAAATAGGTAATAAATAACCATAAATATGGTTTAAAAATGGTAAAAATACATATTAAGTAATTTTAATTTATAAGGCAATAAGATAAAATTAAAATTTAAAAGATTTATATTTGATTTTAATATAATAATTTAAAAATGAATGAGATAAAGAGAATTTTAAGATGGAGTATCCCTGGTTGGGTTTTCTTTTTAATGATTTTTATCTTTCTATTTATTCATAAAATAATTACTCCCACTTTAATAGTTTGATCGTAGATATCTATGATTTTGAAAAATATCCTAAAAATTACTACAGCAGAAACAATAAATTTTCAGTTAAAAAAATAAGCCCTTTGCAGCTAGGTTGATTAAATCAACGCACGGCATGAAGCCGACTTTCGCACGCAAAGGACTAACTGAAATTAATCTAGCATTATAGTGGTGAATTGTAAATATAAAGATTTGTAAAAAATTTATTTATTATTAAGTTAAAAAATCATCAATACAATTCCAAACTGGTAGCGCATAGGGGACTCGAACCCCTGTTTTAGCCGTGAGAGGGCTATGTCCTAGGCCACTAGACGAATGCGCCGCAGTTTTAAATTCTAATTTTTTTTATATCTTTTGTAAATACTATAAATTTTTATATTATTCAAAATCAAGAATGTCCTATAAATTTTTTAAATTTTTTATACGGCAAGTTTTTATTTAAGCAGGATATATAAAAATACAAAGGCTTCCCGGTACCTTATATGAAAATACATACGGAAGCATATTTTGAAAATATTTTAATTATTTCTTAAAATAAGAATATATGTTATTTTCTAAAAAGGTTTAATTTTAATACTCTATATTAAATAAGTTTTTTTAAAGGATTATTTTCTATATGGATCACCAAACCATAAAAGCACTTTTGATCACTCTTATCGCCGGATTGTCTACCACCATAGGAAGTTTGATAGGCTTGATGTTTAAAAAGGAAAACACGAAATTCATGACTTTCGTTCTTGGATTCACGGCAGGAGTTATGGTGGCAATATCTGTTTTCGAATTATTCCCCTCGGGATTAAAAGAAATTGGTTTTTTAAAAGCAAGCATTGCTTTTATCATAGGTTTTATTTTCATTTTTATTATCGATTATTTCATACCTCATGAATACATGGGGCAAAAAGAGAAAATAAATGACAAAACGGATAAGAAGCTATTACATGCTGGATTGTATGTCGCAATCGGCATTGGAATACATAATTTTCCGGAAGGCATGGCAACTTTTTACAGTTCTATTTTTGATATGAAATTGGGTATAGCGATAGCGGCTGCAATAGCCATCCACAATATCCCGGAAGGAATTGCCGTTTCGGTCCCGGTATTTAAGGCAACAGGAAGCAGACGAAAAGCTTTTATGTGGTCTTTTTTATCGGGGGTAACCGAACCTTTGGGAGCTGTCATTACGGCTTTGTTCCTGCTGCCTTTTTTGAATAATATAGTTTTATCGTATATGCTGTCAGGGATTGCGGGAATCATGATTTTCATATCTTTGGATCAATTGGTGCCCATATCAAAATCATATGGTTACGATCATCTTCCCATATTGGGTTTTATAATGGGAATGTTTATAATGTTTTTAAGCCTTATTATTATAAAGTAATAAAAAGTGCTTTGGAATAAATTTTTAAATAAAGTATTGGTGTAACAAAGATTAGTATATCTCGTGTTATCTTTTAGGTATTTCATTTATTAAAAATAAAAAAGAAGAAAAATTGGGAAAAAGCGAAAACATAGAAAGTGCGAAAGATATCATGGAAGCCTTATCTAAAATTGGACATGCAATAACTTCCGATCTTTATCTTGAGGATATATTAAATCTTATTGTCACCGTTACTGCCGAAGTAATGAATTCCAAAATATGTTCGATAATGCTCCTTGATCCAAAAAAGAATGAACTTACAATAAAAGCTACCCAAAGCATGAGCAGAGAATATATTAACAAGAATCCTTTAAAACTTGGGGAAGGTATCGCCGGAAAGGTTGCTTTGGAAAACTTGCCAAAAGCAATTTATAACATTATTGATAATGAAGATTACAAGAACAAGGATATAGCAAGAAAAGAAAATTTATCTTCGATGCTGTGCGTACCTCTTCATGTTAAAGGTAAGGTTATTGGCGTTCTTAACCTTTATACTTCAAAGCCTCACAGTTTCAATGATTATGAAATAAATATACTTTCGACAGTAGCCGACGCGGCAGCGATAGTTATTGAAAATTCAAAGCTGATAGTTGAAACTAAGATAATAAGAGAAGAGCTTGAATCCAGGAAGTCTGTCGAACGTGCAAAGGGTATTTTAATGTCGGATTTAGGTTTGACCGAAGATGAGGCATTTAAGAAAATTCAGAAGTTTGCAATGAACAATAGAATTCCCATGAGAGAAGTTGCAGAAGCAATAATAATGTCAAGCGACATGAAAAAGGCATAGGCTGCCTTTGTGTGTGATTTCATTTATGTTTCAAGACATGATTATCTTATTAAAATGACGGGTAATCAGGAAATTGAATAATAAAAGATAATGGAAGTGGCAAAATTAAATAGATTTTTTTAAAAATTTAAGTAGAATATATTTTAAGGCAAGCATTATAAGGATTAATAAGTAATTAGCAAGACAAGTAATTAACAAGTAGAATTTATATATATTATTACCAGAGAGGAAAACTGATGAATAAAGCTATAGGACTAATAGAAACAAAAGGATTTGTTGCAGTTGTAGAGGCTGCGGATGC
>JAQUMQ010000285.1 GCA_028718045.1 Actinomycetota bacterium | reverse complement strand
AGTAATCAATACAGCCCGTAATATTAAATTTAAAAACACTGGATAAAATCTAATGACCTTCAGACAATACTTTAATGATTATTGCCGCATAGCAAAGCAGAACGGGTGCGATACTTATAAAAGTTAGCTTTAATCCGCTCGATATATGATTGGTTCTTCAAAAATATTTAAGACACAGATAATTTTTATAAAAAATATTAAAAATTATATATTTTTAGAAAGTAAACATAAAAATAAACATAAATATTGAAAAAATTGAAAAAAACTATATAATTTCTTAAAATTTAAAATAATTACATATAAATTTGAATATTTTTTTAAAAAAGTGCTATAATCTGAAAAAATTACGATTTTATTACTTAAGGCAAGACTTATTACGAATTTTACATGCAGATTTTTGTAATTTTATCTATGAAAATATTCAGATGGAAAATTATTAAAATTTAAAATAGCCGGGGTGAAAAATGAGAGGAATAAATTTACTTACGGAATTTTCCCAAAAGGCAGGAGAAAAAATTGATGCTAAGAGCATAAAGATAGACGACACTTCACTCAGAGACGGAGAGCAAACCGCAGGTGTGGTTTTTGCAAATGAAGAAAAATTGCATATCGCAAAGATGCTTGATGATGTCGGAGTTCATCAGATAGAAGTAGGAATTCCCGCAATGGGTGGCGACGAAAAAGAAGCAATAAAAAAGATAGTTTCAAAAGGTTTAAACTGCAGCTTGCTTGCATGGAACAGAGCAGTGATTTCCGATATAAAGGATTCCATTGATTGTGGAGTTGATTCGGTGGCTATTTCCATATCGTCATCCGATATTCATATCGAACAAAAATTAAGAAAAACAAGAGAATGGGTTTTGGAAAGCGTTAGAAACACGGTTGATTATGCAAAAAAATACAACCTGTATGTTTCCGTGAATGCGGAAGATGCATCCAGAACCGATATGGAGTTTCTTCTCCAATTTGCAAGAAATGCCAGAGATGCCGGAGCCGACCGGCTAAGATACTGTGATACTCTGGGCATAATGGACCCGTTTGAAACGTTCATGAGAATCAAAACCATCAGAGACATCATAGGAATAGATGTCGAAATGCATATGCATAATGATTTTGGTATGGCTATCGCGAACTCGATTGCAGGAATAAAAGCCGGTGCCAAATATGTTAATACGACGATAAACGGATTGGGAGAAAGAGCGGGGAATGCTGCGTTCGAGGAACTAGTTATGGCATTAAAATATATAGAAGATATTGATTTGGGATTCAATACAAAAAAATTCAGAGGACTTTCAGAATATGCTGCGATAGCATCCGACAGAATTATCCCTGCATGGAAGCCGATAGTAGGAGCAAATATTTTTGTGTTTGAGACTGAGAACAGAGTAAAACTTTATGCCGCAAATCATAGGAATTATGAACTTTATGATCCGGAAGATGTGGGGCTCGATACGAAAATAATCATCGGCAAATACTCAGGGATGTTTTCTTTGCGTTACAAACTTAAGTCCATGGGATATAACTTCGAAGAAAAGCAAATTGCGGAGCTCCTGGATATAGTAGTAAATAAAGCAATTTCGCTTAAAAGATCTTTGTTTGACAGCGAAATAACTGAAACTTGTGAATCATACATAAAAAGTAGTTAAATTTAAACGACAAACGGCGGTTAAACGAGTAAGTTTTATCTATGGTATGTCTAATTTTTAACGGTTTAACCTAAATATAAAGGAGTAACAATGCATACTGATAGCTTAAATAAAAATATTAATATAATCGATTCGACATTAAGAAGTGGGGAGCAAACCGCAGGTGTTGTATTTTCAAGAAATGAAAAAATAAGAATAGCCAAACTTCTGGACGAAATAGGCATTCCCGAACTCGAAGTCGGGGTTCCTTCGATTGCCGAATCGGAAAGAGAAACTATACGCGAAATATTGAAGCTCAATTTAAATTGCAAGATTTTTAGTTATTGCGAAGCTACTCCTCAAGAGATAGCTTATTGTGCGGATTGTGGTTTAAAAAATACGGTTATAACGATTTTTACTTCTGATGGACACATCAGAGAAAAATACGATAAAAGCAAGAATATTTTGATTTCAAGGCTTAAGGATTCAATAAGGGAACTTAAAAATAACAATATGGATTTTATTATAAGTGCCGAAGACGGTACAAGAGCTGATCTTGAGCTGATATTGCAGATAATTCATATAGCTAAAAACAGAGGTGCCCTTAGAGTCAGAATTTGTGACAGTGTCGGAGCATTCGACCCGTTTAAAACATTCTTGAGGATAAATACCATTTTAAGTACCGTTGATTTTCCTCTTGAAGTGCATACCAAAAATAATTTTGGAATGGCAACCGCAAACGGTCTTGCCGCAATAAGGGCGGGAGCTTCAAGTATCATGACCGCAGTAAATGGTCTTGCGGAAGGCACAGGTAATGCCGCGCTTGAAGAGATAGTCATGGCTTTGAAGTATTTGGAAAATGTCGACCTTGGTATAAAAACCAAAAGATTCAGGGAGCTTTCCGAATATGTCGCAAAAGCTTCTGCAAGAGCTATTCCCATATGGAAAGCTATCGTAGGGACCAATGTTTTTGCTCATGAATCCGGAATTCATGCAGACGGAGTTTTAAAAAATCCCAAGAATTATGAAGCTTTCGAGCCATCGGAAGTAGGGCTTACCAGACAGCTTGTCGTAGGCAAGCATTCGGGATCTCACACTATTCTTCATAAATTCAAAGAATTTGGAATTGACCTTACGGATAGTGAGGCTAATGAAATTCTTGCACTTACCAGATCGATGTCCGTCGATTTAAAAAGACCGTTGTTTGATAAGGAATTAATTTATATATACAGGGATTATAGGGAAGGCAAGAATTCCGAAAAGGAAAAAATGGAAACGCCTGATTAATTTTTATCGATAAAATTTTATTTTGAATTTTTAAGGAGGCTTT
>JAQUMQ010000284.1 GCA_028718045.1 Actinomycetota bacterium | reverse complement strand
GAATCGCACTGGAATACCCGGATATCGAATCGGAAGACAGGATAGTCGATAACATGTGTATGCAACTTGTTCAAAAACCGGAAATTTACGATGTGCTTGTTCTCCCCAATCTTTATGGAGACATAATTTCTGATCTTGCCGCAGGACTAGTCGGAGGACTCGGTGTCGCACCAGGCGCGAATATCGGCGATGAGATTGCGTTATTTGAAGCAACGCACGGCAGTGCACCAAAATATAAAGGTTTGAATAAAGTAAATCCGACGGCAATGATGCTCTCGGCAGTTTTGATGTTGAAGCATATTAACGAGAAAAAAGCGGCAGATATTCTTGAAAGTGCTATCGCCTCCGTAATCAAGGAAGGAAAATATGTTACGTATGATTTAAAACCAAACAGAGATGATCCTTCGGCGGTAGGGACAAGCCAGATGGCAGATGCGATTGCAAGGAAAATAAAAGAGCTATCGTAAAAAAACCTTATATAAAATATCCATATGTAAAGTGAAAAATTTATTGTAAAATCATTGCAATAAATAATATCTTAAAAACAGGCATGAAAAAAACTTGTTATTTTATAATCCGTATTGATAATTAAATATATGGTTACAATTTTTCAGCCTTAGAAATGATTATTGGTGCGGATTTATTTTTATGTGCAGATTTATTTTTGCCTTAAATATTTTATATCTGATCGGAGGATTTGTGTGGGTTTGCACAATAAATTAGTTGATCTCGAAAAGCGCGGCACTAGAATTAAAGTCGGAATAATAGGAGTGGGACAGATGGGCAGCGGATTGCTGGCAAACTTGAATAAAATTCCCGCTGTCAGAGTTTGCGCTGTCGCTACCAAGGATATCAAGGCTACTTTAAATTTATCAAAAGAAGCGGGATATAATGAAAAAAATATCATATTGCTTGACTTGAATGGATCTTCGGACAATCTTGATCTTAAGGAAACCGTTTTTGATTTAAGAAAAGTAAAAACCTGTCATGATAAAAATAAGCAGATTAATGAAATTAATCTGGAAGACAAGCTTATTATTACAAATGACAGCTCGATAATACCTGCAATAAAACAAATAGACGTTGTAGTCGATGCTACAGGCAAACCTGAAGTGGGTGCATCCGTTTCACTTGATTCGATAATAAATAAAAAACATGTGGTTACCTTAAATGTCGAAGCGGATGTGACAATAGGTCCCATATTGAGAAAGCTTTCGATAAGCTCCGATGTCGTTTATACGGTTTCGGCAGGAGACGAACCGGCAGCCATAAAAGAGCTTTTTGATTTTGCTTCTGTCTTAAATTTACAGGTGATAGCTGCGGGAAAAGGAAAAAATAATCCCCTCGATAGGTATGCAAATCCCGAGACATTAAAAGAGTTTGCAAAAAGCAAAGGCTCGAATCCATATATGATGACATCGTTCGTTGACGGCACCAAGTCCATGATAGAAATGGCATGCCTATCAAATGCGACGGGGTTGATGCCGGATATCAGAGGAATGCATGGTCCTAAAGCAAACATAAAGGATCTGACCAAGGTATTGATACCTGAAAAAGATGGCGGAATATTATCGAAAACAGGTGTGGTTGATTTTGTTTTGGGAGACTTGGCACCCGGAGTGTTTCTTGTATATACCACAGATTCTGATTTTATAAAAAGGGATCTCGAATATTTAAAAAACGGAAGCGGGCCTTATTATTTGATCTATAGGCCTTATCATCTTGCAAGCATAGAAACTCCCATATCGATTGCAAAAGCATTCATATATAATGAATCGACGATATCGCCGGAATATGGCTTTGTTTCCGAAGTTATGTCCGTTGCCAAGAAAAACTTGAAACCGGGTGATGTCCTTGATGGTATTGGGGGATATACATGCTACGGATTGATAGAGCTTCACGATATAGCAAAAAAAGAAAATTTTCTTCCTATAGGATTAAGCGAAGGCTGTATCGTAAAAAGGAAAATATCCAAAGACGAACCTATAAAATATGATGATGTCGAAATCAACGAAGATTCCGCTCTCGTAAATCTAAGAAAAATTCAGGATCTGCAGGTAGGTTAAGTTTTTATATTTTGGATTGTATTTAATAAATATTGACGATCGCTTGATGAATATGTAAATTATTCGATAAATATACAAACAAAAAAGCACTCGAACATACTTTGTAAACACCAACTATATTAAAAATTAAAGGATGTAATTTGGAAGAGCTTCCCGAAATATTTAATGAATTCCGTCAGGCAATAGACTTGGAAATGAGATCCATCATAAGCGAAAGCAAGCTTCCTTTATATGATATGCTAAGATATCATATGGGATGGATAGACGAAAAAGGCAATCCTGGAGTTTATGATAAAGGAAAATTTTTAAGGGCGACGTTATGTATGCTGGCTTGTATTTCAACTGGGGCAGACCATGAAAAAGCACTGCCTATTGCTGCTTCCATAGAACTTATACATAATTTTTCGTTGATACATGATGATATCCAGGATAACGATATTCAAAGAAGGCACAGGCCGACGTTGTGGTATTTGTGGGGTAAACCGCAAGCCATAAATGCGGGAACAGCGATGAAGGTTTTGGCAAATCTTGCCATTTTGAAGCTTAAAAATTATAAAGTCCCGTGCCAAAGACAAATGGAAGTTTTCAGGATTTTAAATGAAAGTTGCCTTAAAATGCTTGAAGGCCAGTATTTTGACATAAGCTTTGAAGATAAGTTCGATGTTAAACCCGACGAATATATAACAATGATAGAAAAAAAGACGGCTTCACTTATCGAAGGGGCACTGCTTATAGGAGCTGCGCTAAATCTTAACGATAAGGATATAATGCCGTTTAAGATATTCGGTAATTATTTGGGGATAGCATTTCAGATAAGAGACGATATCCTTGGCATCTGGGGAAGCGAAGATAAAACAGGCAAGCCTCACGCAAGCGACATAAGGAAGAAGAAAAAATC
>JAQUMQ010000283.1 GCA_028718045.1 Actinomycetota bacterium | reverse complement strand
AAAGATGTTTCCGTTGCGGAAGTCAATGCCGCAATGAAAGCTGCTTCCCAGTCCGAAAAGATGAAAGGCATATTGCAATATTGCGAAGATCCCATAGTCTCAACCGATATAATTGCCAGTCCTTATTCGTCAGTTTTTGATTCCCTAAGTACGATGAAGTTGGGAAGCATGATCAAAGTTCTTTCATGGTATGACAATGAATGGGGTTACTCGACCAGAGTACAAGAGCTTATAAAATATATCGTTAAATAACTAACATTCTTTTTTATTTCAAGTAAGCAGGATTTTCATTTTTTATTGTTTGATTTTTTTGCTTGAAATATTTTAAAAATTTGAGGTGAAATAATGTTTAATAAAAAAACGATTGAAGATATTGAATTAAATAACAAGAAAGTGCTTGTAAGGGTAGATTACAATGTCCCTCTTGATTCGAATTTGAATGTAACGGATAATTCCAGAATCAGACTTTCGCTTCCGACTATTAATTATTTGCTTGAGAAAAACGCAAAAATCATTTTAATGTCTCATTTGGGGAGGCCTAAAGGTGAAATTGTAGACAAATACAGACTTACTCCTGCCGCAAAAGAACTTGAAAGGCTGATCAATAAACCTATCAAGAAATTTGATGAAATTGTATCCAAAGACATAAAAAACTATATCGACAATGAAATGAAAAATGGCGATATCGTAATGCTTGAAAATGTGAGGTTTAATGCAGGAGAAACAAAAAACAATCTGGATTTGGCAAAGGAGCTTGCTGCTCTTGCCGATGTTTATGTAGACGATGCTTTCGGAGCATCTCATAGGGCTCATTCCTCAACGGTGGGAGTTGCTCAGTTTATTCCGGCAGTTGCGGGATTTTTACTTAAAAGAGAGGTCGAAATTTTAACTTCGATAATCGAAAAACCCGAGGAACCGTTTCTTGCGGTACTCGGAGGAGCAAAAGTAGCTGACAAGATAATGGTAATTCAAAATTTTTTAAACAAAGTAAATAGTATCATTATTGGCGGCGGCATGAGTTATACTTTTTTAAAAGCAAAGGGATATGAAATCGGAAAATCGATTCATGCCGAAGATCCTTCTGAATTCGAAAACCAAATAAAATTTGCCAGGGAATCGATGGATGTGGCTTTGAAAAATAAAGTCAATCTCATAATTCCCGTTGATGTGGTTGTCGGTAAAATGGAACCTGACGGGAACATAAAAGGCAAGAAAACTGTCCCTGCTGATGAAATTCCTGCGGATTTCGAAGGTTTTGATATGGGCGAAAAAACGCTTGCTTTATATGAAATTGAAATAGCAAAAGCAAAAACCATTTTCTGGAACGGACCTGTTGGATTTTTCGAAAATAAACAGTTTGAAAATGGAACTGAAAAAGTTGCTGCTGCTATAGCGGGCAGTAAAGCAAAAACTATAGCTGGCGGTGGAGATACTCTTGCAGCACTTAAAAAATTCGGGCTTACCGATAAATTTTTTCATGTGTCAAGCGGAGGCGGAGCCTCTATGGAACTTCTCGAGGGCAAAGAACTACCAGGTGTAGCTGCACTGCTTGATAAATAAACTTTTTGTTGTAGATATCATAAACCTGGCTGGGAATGATTAAAAAGTTAATATTACAGCCAGGTTTATTATTATGTTATTGGAATATTTTTTATGTTTTTGATTTGAATAATTTAAGTAAAATGTTTTTAAAATTTCAATATGTCAGGAGAGAAAAAAATGAGGACACCATTTATTGCAGGCAATTGGAAAATGAACTTAAGCGATAATGAAACTGTTGAATTCATAAAGGATATAAGTCATAAATTCGAGAACAGGAATAACATTGAAATTGCTATTTGCCCGCCTTTCACTTCTCTTAAAAGTGCTCTGGATATCATTGAAGAAGAAATGATAAAAAATGAAAGTTTTAAAATAATGGTCGGAGCTCAAAATATGTACTTTAAAGAAAGCGGAGCATATACAGGAGAGGTTTCACCGGGTATGCTAAAATCTATTGGAATAAAATATGTTATAATCGGACACAGTGAAAGAAGAGAACTTTTCGGGGAAACAGACGAATCTGTAAACAATAAAATAAAAGCTGCTTTTAAGCATAAGATCAAACCGATACTTTGTGTTGGCGAATCTCTTAAGATAAGAGAAGAAGGTAACGCAGTCAGCCATACTTTAAATCAGATAAAAAAAGATCTTCAGGGAATATCTAAAGAAGAAGCGGGCAGTCTTACGATTGCTTATGAGCCTATATGGGCTATCGGCACTGGGAAAAATGCAACTCCACAAGATGCAAACGAAATGTGTAAAGCCATAAGGGATCAGATAAAAGAAATTTATGGCAAAGAGATTTCGGAGAATTTAACTATACAGTATGGCGGAAGCGTTAAACCGTCAAACATAAAAGAGCTTATGGCAATGCCTGATATCGACGGTGCTTTGGTTGGAGGAGCAAGTATTAAGGTCGATGATTTTTTAGCTATCATTAATTATTAAAACATGCTTAAAAAGCCAAGGTGTGATCAGTGGAAAGCTTAAATAAAAAAGCAAGGTATCCCATATGCCTCATAATCCTGGATGGCTGGGGGATTTCCAGCAATAAAAATGGCAATGCAATATGTGCTGCATGTAAACCAAATATGGATAAGTATTTTAATGATTATCCCAATACCAATTTACTGGCGGCAGGGCTTGCCGTGGGGCTTCCCGAAGGGCAGATGGGCAACTCTGAAGTAGGTCATCTTAACATAGGAGCAGGAAGGATAATTTACCAGGAGTTGACAAAAATATCGCTTTCAATTGAAAACGGAAAATTCTTCTCGAAAGAAGCTTTTTTGGCAGCGATAAATAATGTGAAAAAAAATAATTCTTCTCTTCATTTGATGGGTCTTCTTTCGGATGGGGGCGTACACAGCCATATCGATCATTTAAAAGCTCTTGCAGATCTGGCAGCGGCAAACAAAATAAAGAAA
>JAQUMQ010000282.1 GCA_028718045.1 Actinomycetota bacterium | reverse complement strand
TTTCAAGACATGATTATCTTATTAAAATGACGGGTAAGCAGGAAATTGAATAATAAAAGATAATGGAAGTGGCAAAATTAAATAGATTTTTTTAAAAATTTAAGTAGAATATATTTTAAGGAAAACATTATAAGGATTAATAAGTAATTAGTAAGACAAGTAATTAACAAGTAGAATTTATATATATTATTACCAGAGAGGAAAACTGATGAATAAAGCTATAGGGCTAATAGAAACAAAAGGATTTGTTGCAGTTGTAGAGGCTGCGGATGCAATGCTTAAGGCAGCCAACGTAAAACTGATCAAATATCAAAGCATCGGGGGAGGATATGTGACGGTAGTTGTCGAAGGTGATGTCGGAGCGGTAAAAGCTGCCGTAGATGCAGGTGCTGCTGCAGCAAAAAGGGTAGGGGAAATTTTTTCAGTTCATGTCATTCCAAGACCGCATGACGAAACTTCAAAATTGCTATAAGCAAGCACACGCGGTAATGTTTTTTGATTTCATAAAAAGATATCAAGCAAATCCTTGGGAGAAATCGTGCATGATTTGAATCTTAAAATCGGATTAAGCGGTCAAGCAATCGCAAATGTTACCGAAGAAAATACTGCCTTAAAATTTGGAAGTGGAACAGTGAAAGTTTTTGCGACGCCTGCAATGATAGGTTTAATGGAAAATGCTGCAATAAATGCGGTCGATACTTTACTGACTGACGGTTATGCTTCTGTGGGAACATATATAGAAATAAAGCATCTTGCAGCAACACCTATCGGTATGATTGTTATGGCAAAGGCAGAACTGGTCGAAATAAATGGAAGGAAATTAAAATTCAAAGTCGAAGCTTTTGACGAAGTTGAAAAAATCGGCGAAGGCTTACATTCCAGATATATAGTCAAACTCGAAGATTTTCTGAATGGGACTAACAGTAAATCAAATAAAAAATAAAGGATAAGTTTGCTATTTGGCATTAAATATATAATTCATAATCTTTTGTAAACTCCATTATCCATAGTCGTGTCGCTTTTTTAAAATACAGCAGCAAGCGACATTAGTAATTTTATTTAAAAAGATTTTTATTTAACACAGCATTACAGAAGTTCATATCCGAAATTATTATTGCAAATTTTTTACAATATCATACAGTGCAATATATTTTTTGTATTTTTTATTATATTTTTTATATTTTTGAAAAGTAAATTAGTTTATAAACAAATGGCAGATAGATTCATGTTTACGAATAAATTTGCCGATATTATAAACTTTTAAAAATATATTGCGTCAATACGAGCATGAGAACGATTAAAGACATGCTTAATCCTATAGATTATTTATGTTTTATTAATTATAATTAAAAACGTATTAATAATTTATTTTTTTAAAAAATGGACTTATTTTTATTATATCAACTTAGTGTTTTAACTATCCTTGTAATTTTGTTGATAAATTTCTTGTTCAATCAGTACCTTTTTAAGGATATAACATGTTTTAAATTATCAGATAAGATTAAAGACAATCCTCCTCTGGTATCCGTATTAATTCCTGCAAGAAACGAAGAAAATAATATCGCAAGATGTATAAAAGCTTTACTTAAACAGGATTATGATAATCTTGAGATAATTGTTCTTGACGATAACTCTACAGATAATACATATGATATTGTAAAAAAAATATCCCTAAGCAACAAAAATGTAAGGATTATCAAGGGCAAACCTCTTCAGGAAGGGTGGCTTGGTAAGAATTTTGCATGCCATCAGCTTTCAAGATATGCAAAAGGAGATTATTTTGTTTATACGGATGCAGATACATGTCATCGTTCCAATTCAATTTCAAGCGCAATGGCAGCCTTGATAAACAATAATCTTGATGCGTTATGCCCTTTGCCTAGACAGATAATGATAACAATTCATGAAAGAATGACAATCCCTTTTATTAATTTTGCCATATTGCTATTCATGCCTCTTGCGCTGATAAGGAAATCGCGAAATCCTTTATTTTGTACTGGAGTGGGACAATATTTTTTGTTTAAACGAGAAGCTTATTTCGGATCGGGTGGTCATGCTGCCGTAAAAGGAAAAATACTGGAAGACGTGCATATATCCAAAAAGTTGAAAGCATCTGGTTATAGCTATATGATTTTTGATGGGAAAAAAGTATTGACATGCAGAATGTATAAAAATTTCAAGGAGGTATTTATAGGATACTCAAGGTTTTTGTTTTCTGCTTTTGATTATAATGTTTACATGATGGGTATTGCCATACTGTTTTTTACGCTTTTGTTCTTAATGCCGAATATACTTTTTGTACTCGGGCTTATTTTCTACAATTGGCCTCGCGAAATTATGATATTGATAGTCATTCAAATTGCAGTAATATCTTTTGTAAGACTGATAAATGTTTTAAGATTCAAAGAAAAATTATTTGATATACTGCTTAGCCCTCTTAGCATTATCTATATTATTTTTATTGCGATAAATTCTTATATGCAGAGCAGATTCGGGAGTGGCATTTACTGGAAGGGAAGAACGTATTATGCGGAAAATAAATCTGATGAGCTTGATATACTCGAGGATGAAGACAGCAATATAAAAGTAAAAAATCATTATCGTTAACCATCATATACACAACCGTATCTTTTTAGGTGATTTTATATCGGCTTACCCCATAACTTACTTTCCAAGCATATCAATTTTTATGTTTATAAAAAAAATTAATATGATATTTAAAATAAAAAATCAGTGCCATTTGTATAAATAGCACTGATTAGAAAGAAAATTTCGATAATTAACGATCGATTATTTTTTTGATTTAATCTTAAAAACTTTTGTCCCACATTTTGAGCATGTGCCTGTAACTGCCGGTCTTCCGTTTTTCATTGTTACATCTTTAGCATCTTTGATTTCTGTTTTGGCTTTGCATTTAACGCAGTATGCGTCCACTATTACACCTCCGTCTTACTTGTTGACATAATTTT
>JAQUMQ010000281.1 GCA_028718045.1 Actinomycetota bacterium | reverse complement strand
TGATATATTCCTACTTTACCAAATTTTTGACTTTGGGTTAATATAACTTTCGTCTTTGACTTTTCCAAAAACTTTTTTTTCATAATACATTCACCATAGTCATACTCGGTTAGATTTCCGCTTAAATCGATCCCTTTAGTCGTAAGGAAAACTTTATCTGCTATAAGATCATTTAATAAATATTCGGAAAAATCACCGGCTGTACTTGCACAGCCATCCTTGATTAAGCCACCTGTTGCAAATACTCTTATGTATTTATCTTTATGCTGTACCAAAGCCAACTGGGTGATTACATTGCTGGCAATTATATTTATATTCGTAAGATTCGTTTTGTTTATTTCCCTTGCTAACAGATAATTAATACTACCTGCATCCATTATTAAAGTTTCTCCGCTTTTTATAAACTCCAAAGCCTTTCTTGCTACAGCTTTTTTTTCATTTAAATCTACTTTCAAACCAGCAGAAAAATAACCGCCCTTTTCAATCAACAAATCATTAACTTTTATTGCTCCCTTGGTTGTTTTTTTAAGATATCCTTCAGCTTCCAGGATGATAAGATCTCTATAAATCGTAGGTCTTGATACTCTTAATTTTTTAGAAAGATAATCCGTATTAACTTCTTCTTTTTCATCAAGTATATCTAATATAGCTTGTCTTCTAATCGAAACACCCATAAAAAATTTTCCTCAGCTTCTTAAATGAAAATATGGTATTTGAATTAACTTAAATTAATCTTAATTATTTTATTAACAAGTTGCATTAGCAAATAATTTTTCAAAAATAAAAAAGTTATATAAATAATTTTTAGTATAAAAGTAATTTTTAAACACATTAAAAATAAGTACCGAAAAATAGAAAAAAATCACTGGATGTAGAATTATGGTTTCTTTAATAATAAAATCTAAAAATTAAATTATCAAATAATTAAAAATATAAACTTAACTTATAAAAAGATATTTTATTATAAAAATTACCATATTCAAACATTAACAGATAAAATCATTCAAAATGGCTTACTAGAGTATAGCTGAAAACTCCGACCATTAAAACTGCCAGTCCGTAATGATATAAAAACGGAACCAGCGGCTGACAAAGAAAAATAATACCCAAAACCATAAATGCGATACTTATCAGCGGTAAGTACCTAGCTTTAAATTTAAATCTCCATAAAGCTATAATCATAAGAATAAAAACCAATAAACCAATTATAAAAGCTCCCAATTTCTGCCTTCCTTAACATTTTTAATTACTTTATACGTTCTTCCGTGAAATTATCAAAAAAATAAATTTTTTCTTTATTCAGTTTTATAAAAACAGATTCACCTCTTTTTGAATTAAATGATGGTAATGCGATACTCTTTAAGAAGGTATTGCCAATTTTTAACTGAACTATATCTTCCATCCCCATTTGTTCTACGATATAAATATCTGCTTCTAGATAATCATCGCTTTTTTTGGCATCTCTGGTGATTTCAATATCTTCCGGTCTTATGCATAGAAAAACCTGTTTATTTTTATAAGCATTCAGCAAATTTTGCTGAGTATTGGTTGGGATATACTCAAATATTTGAGGTTCTATTATTAATTTATCGAAATCAACTGCAGCTTTAAAAACATTTATAATAGGATTCCCGACAAAAGTAGCCACAAATAGATTCTGGGGATTAAAATATATATCATCCGGAGTACCTGTTTGAAGCAGTTTCCCTTTATTCATTACAGCTATCCTATCACTCATTGTCATTGCCTCTATTTGATCATGAGTAACAAAAAAGATAGTCGAGCCAAGACCACCCTGCAGATACTTGAGCTCTCCTCTCATTTTTTCCCTTAACTTCGCATCAAGATTTGAAAGAGGTTCATCCATCAAAAAAACTTTAGGAGTTCTTACTATAGCTCTTCCGATTGATACCCGTTGCATTTCTCCACCGCTTAGCTTATTTGTTTTTCTATCTAAAAGATGCTCGATATTCAATATTTTTGCAACTTCGGCAACTTTTTTATTGATTTCTTCCTGGCATAAATTTCTAATTGCTGATTTAAGCGGAAACTCAAGATTTTGCCTAACCGTATATGTTGGATATAATGAGTAATATTGAAAAATAAAAGCCACATCCCTGTTTGCAGGAGCCCAGTCATTAACATTTTTATTATCTATAAAAATATCTCCCTTGGTTTGCTGTTCAAGACCAGCTATCAATCTTAAAGTTGTTGTTTTCCCTGCACCTGTGGGACCCAAAAGAATAAAAAATTCGCCGTCTTTTATTTCTAATGTCATATCATCTACAGCAGTTATATCTCCAAAACTTTTCGTAACCGACCTCAGAGTAACACTTGCCACTTGTTATTACCTCCTAATTCAACAAACATCATGATATTGCAATTTCTGTTTCTTTATCGAAAATATGCATTTTATTTAAGTCAATATTAAACCAAACCTCTGAACCAGTTTCAGGCACATAATTTGTAGGTGCTTTTGCTTTTACAATTCCCCCGTTTATATTAATGTTGATAATGTTATACGGACCGATTTTTTCACTAATATAAACCTTTCCGGCAAGACTGTCTTCTACTTTTTCAGATTGGACTTTTACATCTTCACACCTTATACCCATTATTATTGGTTTATCCCTTAGCTTATTTTTTATAATTTTATCGGCAATCATGGTATTGATTTTTAAGAAAAGCTTATCTCCTCCAAATTCAATACCGGGATTTCCGCTATAATCACTTTTAAATATGGAATCAACCGTAACCATTCCGGGACTTCCTATGAATTTAGCAACAAACAAATTAGCCGGTTTGTTATATATTTCCAGTGGTGTACCTATCTGTTGCAGAATGCCCGAATTTATTATAGCTATTCTATCGCCCATAGACATAGCTTCAACCTGATCATGTGTAACATAGACAGTCGTAGCACCGATATCGATATGAAGTCTTCTTAATTCCGATCTCATTTTTTCTCTGAAATGAGAATCGAGAGT
>JAQUMQ010000280.1 GCA_028718045.1 Actinomycetota bacterium | reverse complement strand
TTTCATCCTTATCGTAAAAACCGATATCTTGCTTAATAATTCAAAAACGGCAAACAGGGAAAACCCGCAAAATACGACAAATAAAAACTTAAAATACACATCGGATAATCTTTTATAGTCAAAAAAAGGAACGGCTAAAACAAAAAACATGATATAGCAAAAAAAGAAATTGCCGTCATTTCTTAAAAAAACATATTTAAATAAATCCAAAAATTTTTGATTGGAAAGCAAAAAACTAAAAATAAGATAAAAGTATATAATCAAAAGCAAGCTCAGTATTTTTGCATGATAAGATGTTATAACCCTCTTTTTTAAAAAAAATATCATGGAAATCAGTATCACAAAAAGAAAGCTGATTACGAGAAATTTGGGATAGTTGTTTACAAGTAAAAAAAGCGCAGGCGATGCCAAAACCAAATAAAGTATCGACACCAGTACTTTCCTGCAGCCATTATTTTCGTTTATTTTAAAACTATTTGTCATTGCCTTTCATTGCTGTTGCTTTTTTGCAATCCTTCTTGAATATGATCGTATAATCAATCTTGTATCGAAAATTATCAGAAAATCAAATTAATTTTTGGCACAAAGAAAAGCATTTAAGGGTAACTATCTTTACTTTTTCTTTTGATTATAAATATTTACGATAAGCGAAGTTGCAATTGCCAATATCGAACCTATAAAAATGCTTAAAATGACGTTTCTTAAAAAATCCAGATTGGAATATACCTGTGGCTCAAGATCGTAAAAGGTCCTGTAAACAAAATAATCTTTGTTTTCCCTTGCGTTTTCCCTTGTTTCCATAAGCAACCCGTACTCACTTTCAAGATTGCCTATCTGTTCTTTGAATTTATCGGAAATCGCAATTTCATTTTGAACCTTTATATCTTCGGGACTTTTACCGCCATTCAGTTCTTCTTTATAATATGCCATTATTTCATTTTCGACCTGTGCTTTTATTTCATTTAACTTTTTTTGATTTTCCGTTATTTTGATATCGAGATCTGCTAAAAAATCCAGGTAAGCTTTTTCGAATTCAGTGTTTTTCTGTTTTGTAAAAACTTCAAGCAAAGTTTTATTGATCCTGTATGCATCTTCTCTGTTATTGCTGGAAACGGTTATATTCAAACTGTTAACCTCTATGTCTCTGTCCAGCTTTATGCTTTTCCTCAAACTTTCAACACTGGGGCTATTGCCTAAAGAATTTGATAAATTGCTAAGAAATTCATCGGATTGCAGAATTTTTTCACTCGCGGTATGCCAATTATTTACATATTGTACCCAGTATTGCTGTGACTTTATAAGCCACATATTTATGTCTTCGTCGGGGAAACCATTTGATATCTTCTCCTGGAAAAGAATATTCTTAAAGGAAATCATTATATGGGATTTCGAATAATACCTAAGGTTTGGGAAAGCAAAAAAATTAAGCAGAATTCCTGCAATAAAAGCTATTGCAAATACCGAGATAAACCACTTTTTTGTACCGGCTATTATTTTTAAAAGCACCTTTAAGTCTATTACTTCTTTTTCGGAATTATCTTTAATATCACTTGCCGATTCGGAATTCATAAAATTTCCTTGAATTGTTTTTTTATTTAATTATTTTATATTTTATTTATATGTTCTATCTAAACTTGGAGTTTACAACTATCACTTCCTCCAAGAAATTAAAGCTAGTTATGTTTTAAATATTGTTTTTGCATTTCTTGCCAGTATAATCCGATTCCGAGCGATACCACCATCGACATGCATGTCATTATTGTCGTAGCCGATAAATAGTTCTCTGTAAAGGCAAGGATAAATAACGTAATTATTCCCGTAATTCCGCAAAGATAAATTCTCTTGCCAAAATGGCTTGTTTTATTGCTGATAAAAGCTCTGATAAGTATCCCGAAGCACAATCCCCAAAATAAAAACAACAAACCTATCCCAACCAAACCTGTTTCCGATAAAAATTGAAAATAAGAATTATGCGCATGAGCTGCATCCAATCTAATGTTCGAACCCGTAAAAACCGATATAAAGCCTCTTATTCCATTCAGTTTATAAGAAGAAGACAACTCGATATCGTTAAACCTTCCGAAACCGATCCCAAAAATCGGGCTGCTGACAAAAAGCTGCCAGGCATGAGCCCACAATCTCGATCTGATTATGGCAGTGTCTGTAGCCGAAAAAATATCGATAAACCTTTTATAAGTACCGGTAGCAAAAATTAAAGCAATAATCGCACCGGCTAAAATCAAACACCTTGTAATAATTTTTTTGAAATCCCTGTAATGCAGCACTATTATAAAAAACGCTCCTACCATATATCCGATATAACTGCCACGGCTTTTTGTCAAAAACAACGAAGCTACCAATACCAATAAAACAAATAAATAAAATATTTTAAGCTTCTTATTCTTTTCGGTTAATAAAAAAACGGTAACGAACAAAGATGCTACCGCATAAACCGAGCCCGTTGCATTATGGGCATAATTTAAGGCAATAAACATTTTTCCCGCACCGGGGTCAGTGGCAGTCATTACATTGCTAAAATTTGTCAAATACTCAAAAATTCCAAAGATACCGAAAACCGTAAATATGCCAAACAAATAGTTAAAATAAATCCGGGAAACTGATTCATAATCAAAAAAAGGTACCGCAAGCGCAAAAAATAAAATATAACAAAAGAAAAAATTGCCATCATATTTTAAAAAATTAAAAGAGGAAAATGTATCGAGACTTTGGCCTGTTATAAAAAAGCTGACGATAAAATAACAAAATATAATCAATAAAACATAAAGAACAATCGAATGAAATTTCGTTATTTTCCAGTTCAGCAAAAAAGACAAAAAGCTGAGCGACACTATTAAAATTACCGATAAGATCAATAAATAAGGGTAATTATTTGTAAGCAAGAACAGCGCAGGAAGAGGAAGCAGTAAATAAAGAATCGTTTTAAACAGCAAATCAGATTGTTTTTTTGCATCTTTTGCATCAAAACGTACATCTGTGCCGCTATTTATAT
>JAQUMQ010000279.1 GCA_028718045.1 Actinomycetota bacterium | reverse complement strand
TGCAACCATTATAATCATGATAGCTGTTATAAATGTTTATGACTCAAATTATGATTTAAAATCTTCTTTGATCGCTTTGATAGCAGGAGTCTTACTTTTATTTTTTGCCTATTCTTCGATTTTTATAATTTTGGGAGTCAGCGGTGCTTTGATAATTGGCATACTTTCCAAAAAGAAAGAAATCAAAAACAAAGATTTTAAATTTATTTTTTTTACCGTAACGGGATGGATGATAGCTTTTTTGGTCAATTATTTATTTTTTATTAAAAACTCTCCAACAGAAGCTTACAATATCTATTGGGCAAACCTTAATACTTTTCCGCCGTTTCCGCCTAAAAGCATTATCGATTTTCTTTGGTATCCCAAGACATTTCTAAACTTGATAAAAGATCCTTTAGGCCTTGCATTTCATATAAGCAATATTAATAAAATTCCATATTTTATAATAGCTGCACAGTATTTTGTGGTAACAGTTCTTTTTATTGCCGGTAGTTACAGTCTTATAAAGTCAAAAAAATGGTTTAAGCTAATGCTGGTTTATTTTCCCGTACTCATATTGTTTATAGCTTCATTGGCAGGCTATTACCCGCTTTATGGCAGGCTTGAATTGTTCGTTGTACCGTTGAGCTATTTATTGATTACCGAAGGCGTAAGTTTTTTTATTGAAATGCAAAATAAGATTTGGAAGGCTGTCGGATTTATTTTATTGATGATTTTGCTTTCTTTCCCTATTTTTTATGAAACTTATAATATAGTAAATCCCAAAGTCAGAAAGGAATCCAAACCTGCAATTGAATATGTAATAAAAAATTTAAAATACGAGGATAAAGTATTGATATATCCTTCGGAGGAACCGGTTTTTTTATATTACACCAATTATTATTTTCCCGAATATGATAATTTCATTAATCTTAAAAAAGAATATTCGAAAGAAAATAAACAATATTACGAAAAGATTTTTGATGATTTAAAAGATAATAGGATATGGATGGTTATCCCATTTGGAATAAGCTGCGAAAATGATATTTTAAATTTTTTAAGCAGCTCTCATGTGAAATCCGATGAATTCAAAAGTACGGCAAGCGTTTATCTGTTTGATCCAAATTAATTTTATTTATGTGATAGTTGCATAGGATAATATTTTGGGGACATGCGTGATTATGTTGTTTTAAAAAAACATACCAAGTAGGGTTTGAATGGATGAAAATAACATAAATTTTTCTGATGACGATATCATCAAATGAATCTGCCGCAGCCAATCTTATCGTAAAACCTAAGCAATCTTTAATACACTACAATTTCGTTTTAGATTTATTCACTATGATGTTTAGCAAGACTTCTATAGTAGTTTTCATGACCGCCTATCATTATCAGCTTTAATGTGCCAGTTTCTAATTCGTATGCCAACAAAAAAAGTTGTTTTTCTATATGAAATTTATGTACTCTTATGCCTTGCAGGTCACCTTTTTTTTCTTGTCCGATTTCAGGATTTTTTATTATTTTTTGAATCTCCTCATCAAGTACCTGAATCTGTTTCTTGTAAGGCTTCTTTTTCTGTTTTTGGAAAAGCGGTGATTGTAATATTTTAATGTCTAATCACCTTCCTCGAAAACATAAGGTGTTCCAAGTCCTGCTTCCAGTTGTTCTCTTCCAAGTAAAATATCTTTAATTACCAAAAAGGATAAGTCCGGATTATCCTCTGCAATTTTACCAATACCTGCCCAATATTCAATTTGTCCTGCCATAGATCTACGTGTTATTTTAGCTGTTATTTTCGCTTCATTTGCAATTTTTGTCGAAATTTTTATTGCTGTACTCATGATTTAATAAATGCCTCCTTGCTGTTTGTTGTGAAGTACTATACTACATAATGCAACTTTTTGCAACTTCAATTTTTTAAATAAAATAATACTTCTTTCTAAAACAAACGAAAGCGATATGTTGTATAGATTATCAAGATCATTATAAAAATCTGCTCTTTTGTTCATATCTTCCAGACATTTAAATTGATTCTGCCATTTTATTGTTTATTTTCTT
This sequence comes from Actinomycetota bacterium, assembly GCA_028718045.1. Taxonomy (GTDB): domain Bacteria; phylum Actinomycetota; class Humimicrobiia; order Humimicrobiales; family Humimicrobiaceae; genus JAMDDL01. The sequence continues at coordinate 974 of JAQUMQ010000279.1, read as the reverse complement.
AAGTCCATGATGGCCTGATTCATCCCAAAAGAGAAGGCAGGTGCTATCTTTAAAAATTGTTTCAGCTGATAAATTTCTTTTGCAATTATCTCAGCAAAAACATATCCACCTGTCAGGTTTCAACAATTAGCTATTAACTTAGCTTTTATAAGTTGCACCATCAATCATATCTAATCAGCACAATCCTTGACAGCCCTGAAAGATAAATAATCGTATAGGCTCTCAGTCCTTCTGGGAAAAACTCCTCCGTTATAGACTATGATATAGGCGCTGTTCCTAGTTGCAATCGTATCTGTCCAGTAATAAATGATCTTTGAGTGAGGATCCCATAACGGAGTTTCCTTATCCGGTGTAAGCTTATATCTTGCTTTTTTATTTTCGGGATCCCATGCACCACCAGCATTTTCTTCATGGAGCATCTGAGAAGCAACTGCCTCCTCGACGGTTGGCAGGCGCCAGATGCCAACTTCTTCATCAAGTATGCTGCTGCCATCTTCGCTAAGATGAGCACATATTTCTTTTGCTTTATAATAGCTTACCCCATTATCTGGCCATCCCGGTCCCCTGGGAGCCCAGATCAGACAGACACCTTCTGCCTCAACTCTTCTTTGACCGTAATCGCCGTCATCAATTCTTCCGGACAATTTTACTATTCCAAAGATACTGGTAATAATCAGTACAGACATCGGCAGAGCCATTAATAATATATAAGCTAGTCTTCTGGGTTTTGCCCTTCCGAAGAAAAAAAGAAGCCCTATGACTGTAAGAGGTATGATAAACATGGCCCATAATGCACTGAAACTGGCTCTGGAAAAGAATATTGCTGCACCGATTCCAATTACTATACACAGAGGAAGCGATGCTTTTGAAAAACGAACACTGACAAGTCCGATTATTATAAATACAAGAGTAAACAACCAGTACTGGACAAACATCATAGCGATGTTTTCCCAGATACTCTTGCTATACCACCC
>JAQUMQ010000278.1 GCA_028718045.1 Actinomycetota bacterium | reverse complement strand
AAAATAACCTTGCTTATTATTTAACAGAAATAAAGTCTGATTTAAAACTATTTTCATAAACCGTAAACATTAAAGAGAGGATCAAAATAACCGCAATGGAGCAAATCGATACCGAAGATACGAATAAGCCAAGCTCGCAGAACACCAAAAAAGAAAAAAAAGAATATAAAATTATAAAGCATGAATTGACGACGAAGCATCTTACGCAAGCAGGATCGAAATTTTCCAAATACTGCGAACTGATTATAGGCAAAAGAGGGCTTGCGGCATTTTTAAAGTACGAGCTTCTGACTTGTTTTCTTACAAACTGGCCCGGTGCATTGGGAATATATTTAAGAAGCATTTTTTACCGGTTTTTGTTTAAAAAAATCGGGAAAGGCGTAAGCTTGGGAAGAAATATTACAATAAGGCATCCGCACAAGATAGCGATAGGAAACAATGTCGTAATCGATGACAATTGCATGCTGGATGCCAAAGGGACGGAAAACAAAGGCATCGAGATAAAAGATAGCGTATTTATCAGGCGCAATACCATACTAAGCTGCAAGGATGGGGATATTACCTTAAATGAAAATACCAATATCGGATTTAACTGCGAACTTTTCAGCGCAAGCTATCTTAATGTCGGTAAAAATACATTGGTTGCCGCTTATGTATATTTTGTGGCAGGCGATCATACATTCAACATCATAAACAAACCAATAGCCGAACAGGTGGGAAAAAGCCAGGGCATAAACATAGGCGAAAACTGTTGGTTTGGTACCAAGGCCACAGTCTTTGACGGTATCAACATAGGAGACAACGTGATAATAGGAGCGTCTGCCGTTGTAAACGATGATATACCTTCATTTTCGATAGCAGTGGGAATACCCGCAAAAGTCATAAAAAACAGATCGTAAGAAATATATGCACCATGCTATGACATATGCAATACGATATTTAAAATTAATATCTGCTCCGGCAACTATGCTTGTAAAATTTCAAAAATAAACGATGAAAAAGATAAAATACGTATCAAGGCTTTTTTTGATATATTTTAATTATATATTTAAAAAACAAAAATTAAATTACCTTCCGGTAAAACTTTGGGTGGAAACATCAGCCAGATGCAATTTAAAATGCAGGTTGTGTGTCAACAAAGATATGCCTTCCGATATGAAAGGGGATATGGATTTTGATCTTTATAAAAAAATCATTGACGAAGTTAAAGATTACATATTCGATATCAATCTTTTTCACAGAGGTGAGCCGCTGATTCATCCCCGGATTATCGAAATGATCAAATATGCCCGTAAAAACGGTATAAGAACATGTCTTCATACAAACGGCACGCTTCTTGTTCCGGATATTTCAAGAAAACTTATCGCCTCAGGTTTAAACCTGATATCATTTTCGTTTGACGGCTATACAAAAGAAACTTACGAAAAAAACAGAACCGGTGCCATATATGAAAATACTTTAAATAATATTATAGATTTTTTAAAAATAAAAAAAGAATTAAAATCCGGAATACCAATCACACGCTTGCAGGTTATGGAATTTGATGAGGCAATTTCTCAAAAGCAATTTGATGTCCAAAAAAAAGAATTCATCAAAAATTTTGCAAACCTTCCTCCGGATGAATTCATAACAAGAACACCGCATAACTGGGGCGGCCTTCTTGATATTGCAGGCATTGCAAATACAGGTAAAAAAAATACAGGATTTATAACATGTACGTTTCCGTGGTATGCGCTTACGATTTTTTATGACGGCAAAGTGTATCTTTGCCCGCAGGATTTTTATGGTGAATTGCCGATCGGTGATATTAACAATGACTATTTGAAGGCGATTTTTAACAATAAAAAGATTCGGGACATACGGAAAAATTTCAGGAATAAAAAAACGGATAATTTAAATCTTTGCAGCAATTGCGACAGATGCCGGAGAGAAACATTTATGGGAATCCCCAGAGAATATCTCGGGATATTTTTAAAAGACAGCATAAGAAAAGATTAGCCATAAAAACAAATCTTAACAAAACTTTTGCCGTTGAGGAAATCTTTGTCATAAAATAAGTGTTATTCAAAATGCACCTTGAAATTAAATATCCCGACAATTTTATTCTTTCCGTTCGGCAAAAACAGCACTTAAGGAAGGCCTTGCGATATATGATTCTTTATATAAAACATTACTTAATGTATATTATTTAAGGTATAATAACTAAAAATTAATTTTGATATTTTTGTTTTGCATAAACGACAGGCGGTTTTGAATAAGGCATCCGGAAAAGGATTTAAGCAACTATCCCGTTTCCCCGGGTCAAATTATTTTATTTAAAAAATATTTTAGAAATTAGAAGGTTTTAGGACGGATTTTTTGGATATCTTGGTAACAGGCGGAGCAGGATTTATAGGTTCGACTCTTTGTGAAAAGTTAATTGCCTTAAATCACAAAGTGATTTGCCTTGATAATTTCAATAATTTTTACAACCCCTTGATCAAAAAAAATAACATTGCAAATTTGACAGAAAATAAAAATTTCATTTTATTTGAAGCCGATATTTGCGGCAAAGAGTATTTGAAGAAAATATTTAACAAAAACAAAATCGATCTTGTCGTTCATCTGGCAGCCATGGCGGGAGTAAGGCCGTCGATAGAAAACCCTTTGCTTTATGAAAAGGTTAACATCGAAGGCACTTTAAATATTCTCGACTGCATTAAAGAAAACAATATCAAAAAAATGATTTTCGCATCCTCCTCATCCGTATATGGAGGAAACAAAAAGGTTCCCTTTTCCGAAACAGACAAAGTCGACAATCCCATATCGCCCTATGCTGCGACAAAAAAAGCCGGGGAATTGTTATGCTACACATATCATCATTTATATGATATTTCAGTATATTGCTATAGATTTTTCACAGTTTACGGACCGAGACAACGACCGGAGATGGCAATTCATAAATTTACAAGACAAATATTTAATAACGATAAAATAACTATATTCGGAGACGGCAGTTCAAGCAGGGATTATACCTAT
>JAQUMQ010000277.1 GCA_028718045.1 Actinomycetota bacterium | reverse complement strand
ATGGTAGACCGAAAATAAATATATTGTTATAATTTTTTATTTGCTTTGCAGGATAATTATTTGCGGTACAATCGATAAACTTTTATTTAAATAATTAACCAATTTTTTGATTGGAAAGTAATAAACAAATTTATTTTATCAGTGTTTTTTAAGGTTTGTAGTTCGGATATTAAAAAAAGATTATAACAGGCAAGAAAGCAAGATTATGTCAAACAAAATTATAAGAAAAGAAAAACTGGCTGAAAATATTTTCAGTTTTACGTTGGATGCTCCACAGATAGCTAAAAATTCCAATCCGGGTCAATTTGTCATAATAAGAATAAATGAAACCGGCGAGAGGATTCCGCTTACAATTGCCGAAGCAGATAAAGCAGATGGCACGATAAGAATAATTTCGATGTCCATAGGTAAAACAACGATGTTTTTGTCTGGGCTAAACATAGGAGATGCTATCAAGGATTTGCTTGGTCCGCTTGGACAAAAAAGCCGTATAGATAAATTCGGCAGCGTTGTTTGTATCGGCGGAGGCGTCGGCATAGCTCCTTTGCTTCCGATAACAAAAGCATTGAAAGAAAAAGGAAATGATACGGTTTCCATAATTGGCGCAAGGGACAAAGATAGCTTGATTCTGGAAAAAGAGATGAGTCTTGCAAGCAATGAAATCCATATCTGTACAGATGACGGCTCAAAAGGATATAAAGGCTTCGTTTCAAAAAGATTGTCGGAGTTGATAACCAAAAAAGACGGTAAAGATCCTTGTTATAAATTTGACAGAGCAATTGCAATAGGTCCGCCCATAATGATGAAGGCAGTGTGCGATGTCACAGCTAAGTTCAATATCAAAACAATAGTATCCTTAAATTCAGTAATGATTGACGGAACCGGCATGTGCGGAACTTGCAGAGTAGAAGTTGGTGGTCAAACCAAGTTTGCATGCGTCGACGGACCTGAGTTTGATGGTTTTTTGGTGAATTTTGATTTGCTTATTGCAAGACAAAATTATTATTTAAAAGAAGAACGTGAAGCCGTTGAGTACTTCACAAAAGAACATCCTGACGGAAAGTGCAGGTTACATTAAAGGATTTTTTATAAATCAGTTCGGTAAATCTGTATAAGGATTAAAGCTTTATTTGTTTTTTAATTTGTTTTGATTTTATTTTTTTTAGTTTAAGTCACATCATTAAATTTCAAGTAGGAAAAATGGAAAATAATAATAATAAAGAAAATGAGAAGTTGAAAAAAAAATTTAAAACAAAAATGCCGGAGCAACAACCGGATAAAAGAATGAGAAATTTTAACGAGGTTGCTTTAGGATATAATGAGGAAGAAGCCATTCTTGAAGCGTCAAGGTGTTTGCAGTGCAAAAAGCCCAAATGCATAGAAGGCTGTCCGGTTGAGATAGATATCAAGAGTTTTATCGGCTTGATTGCGAAAAAGGATTTCAAAGGTGCTCTTTCAAAAATAAGAGAAAAGAATTCGCTGCCGGCAATATGCGGAAGAGTTTGCCCACAGGAAGATCAATGTGAAAAAATGTGCATACTTGGGATCAAAAACGAACCAGTTGCCATAGGCAGACTTGAAAGGTTTGCTGCGGATTTCGAAGATAGCAAGGATTGCGCGGAAAGCGATTCTGTTTCTTCGGTTAAGAAAGAAAGGATAAGTGAAAATAAATCAAAAGTAGCAGTGGTTGGTTCGGGACCTGCGGGACTTACTTGTGCATCCGAACTGGCAAAAAGAGGTTATAAAGTTACCATTTTTGAGGCTCTTCATAAGGCAGGCGGAGTACTTGTATATGGAATACCGGAATTCAGACTTCCTAAGAAAATTCTGCAAAAAGAAATCGATTATGTGAAAAATCTTGGTATCGAAATTAAACTAAATTCCCTGGTCGGCAATACTTACGAGCTGGATGATTTGTTCGGCGAAGGCTATAAGGCAATTTTTATAGCCACAGGTGCAGGGCTTCCGTATTTCATGGGTATCCCGGGAGAAAATCTTAATGGAGTATATAGTGCAAATGAATTTCTGACAAGAAACAATTTAATGAAGTCTTACCTTTTCCCCGCTTATGATACTCCTATTAAAAGGGTTAAAAAGATTGCTGTCGTGGGTGGAGGAAATGTTGCCATGGATTCAGCAAGAACGGCAAAACGATTAGGAGCAGAACATGTATATTTAATCTATCGAAGAAGCGAAAAAGAAATGCCTGCAAGGATCGAAGAAGTCCATCATGCAAAAGAAGAAGGAATAGAATTTTTACTTCTTTCAAATCCTGTTGCCATAATCGGAAGCTGTAATTTAGTCGAAAAAATCAGATGTATAAAGATGGAATTAGGCCAACCCGACAGTTCGGGCAGATGCAGCCCCGTTCCGATAAAAGATTCAGAATTTGATATTGATGTAGAGGCTGTAGTTATGGCAATAGGTCAAGGACCCAATCCGTTACTTTTAAACAAGATACCCGAGCTTAAGCTCACAAAAAAAGGAAATATAGAGGCTGACAGCAACACGTGCAAAACCAGCGTAAAAGGCATTTTTGCCGGTGGAGATATAACCACCGGTGCCGCTACGGTTATACTTGCAATGGGTGCAGGCAAAAAAGCAGCTTTTTCCATAGATGATTATTTAAGCAATGATTTGTGGTAAAATAATAAAAAAATTTAATTTCTTCCAGAATAGGAGGATAGTTAATGAGAAAAAAAACATTTTATATACTGGCAATATCTACTTTAATTATATTTTCATGCTCGATTATGTTGATTGGATGTGCTTCAAGAAGCAAATATTCGGCAGATTCCTCAAAAGCGGTCATGGAGGTAAGCTTAGAATCATCAACACCGACTTCGCCCGTAACGACTGCGGCGGGTTATGCAGAAGAGCAAGCGATGTCACAGGATCAAAACCAAGCTGCTTCAGATTTGCCATCAATTAAGCCTAAAATTATAAAGTCGGCATCAGCTTCGATTGAAGTAAAAAAAGGTGCTTTCGAAGAAAATATGGTCAAGCTTACGAGAATAGCCGA
>JAQUMQ010000276.1 GCA_028718045.1 Actinomycetota bacterium | reverse complement strand
TGAAAAAAAAGGTGCCATAATTAAATATATCGAGTTTAATAAAGATGATTGCACCCTTGATTACGATATGGCAGAGAAGTTGATTGATGATAAAACAAAAATAGTGGCAGTTGGTTTAGCTTCCAACGCTACTGGGACCATACATGACGTGAGAAGATTGTCTAAACTTGCTCACAAACATGGCGCAATGATTTTCGTTGATTCCGTTCATGCCGCGCCTCATATTCCCATAGATGTTGTTTTACTTGAAGCAGATTTTGTCGCATGCTCAGCTTATAAATTTTTTGGCCCTCACGTTGGTTTTATCTGGGGCAAAACAGAACATCTCGAAAAGATTGATCCTGAAAGGCCATGGGCTGAAATTTCAACTGAAATCCCTTCAAAATATATACTTGGAACTCCGAACATGGAAGGCTTTGCGGGAGCAGTTGCTACCATTGATTATATTGAAATGATAGGCAAAGAATATGGGTCAAAATTTTATGATAATTATCCGGAATTCAGTGGCAGAAGGCTCGAATTAAAAAAAGCCATGTCAGCGATAACCGAATATGAGAATGTTCTTGCATTAAAACTTAATGAAGGATTAAAAAAGAAAAAGGGGCTGAAAGTTTATGGAATTACCAAAGCTTCTGATTTTCAGTGGAGATGTCCTACGTTTTCTTTTACACTTGAAAATTATACTTCGTCAGAGATAAGCAGAAAAATGAATGAAAAAGGAATTTTTGTCTGGAATGGCGAAGAAGGTTTTGGTGCTTACGAACTTATTAAACAACTTGATCTTGTAAAATCAGGCGGACTTTTAAGAATAAGCTTGGAACATTACAATACAATGGAAGAAATAGATAGTTTTCTAGAAGTATTATATGCACTTTAATAAATTTTATCAGATGTTTTATTAAATTTATTTTTGAAATTCTTAAAACATATATTGTTTTTTATTTAAACGGTCAGATATTAAAGTCATTTGAGTAAGTATGTAAATATTTTAACAATTAAAAAGAATTTAATAAAAAGGAAGGTTTTATGGATATCGACAAACAAATTAAAGTCGAAATGCTAAGAGATATGCTTAAAATCAGGATGTTTGAAGAAAAAATCAGACAACTTTACCTTCAAGGATATATAACCGGTTCAATGCATCTTTCAACAGGGCAGGAAGCTATACCTGTTGGTTTTTGTGCTAATTTAAATAAAGATGATTATATTTTAAGTAGTCATAGAGGGCATCATCATATCATTGCAAAAGGTGGAGAATATAAATACATGATGGCTGAACTCTTTGGGAAATCAACCGGATATTGCAAAGGTAAGGGTGGTTCCATGCATATAGCCTGTGCAGATATAGGAGTTTTAGGTGCGAATGGAGTAGTTGGAGGAGGAATTTGCATTGCGGCGGGTGTTGGATTTGCCTCAAAATATCTTAAAGACAATAAAGTTACGGTATCGTTTTTTGGAGATGGAGCTGCCAATACAGGCGCTTTTCATGAGGGTGTAAACTTTGCAGCAGTAAGAAAATCAAATGTTGTATTTGTGATTGAAAATAACCAATATGCAATATCTGTCCCAAGAAAACTTTCCGACTGCGTCGATAAACAATCGGTTAGAGCTGCAGGCTATGGCATTCCAGGAGTAACGATAGATGGCAATGACGTACTTGAAGTATATAAGACGGCAGCCGAAGCAATAAAAAGAGCAAGAAGCGGTAATGGACCATCTTTAATCGAATGTATGACTTATAGGTGGCATGGACATCATGCAGGCGAACCGAAGGATGGTATTTTATACAGATCAAAGGAAGAAATTAATTTCTGGAAAGAAAAAGATCCTATTAAAAGGTTAAAAGATTTATTGCTGAAAGAAAATTTATTGACAGAAAATGATTATATTGATATCGAAAATAATTTGCGCAAAGAGCTGAATGATTCAATAGAATTTGCAAAGGAAAGTCCTTTTCCTGAACCAGAAGCGCTTTATAAAGACGTTTATGTAGATTTCAAGTCTTAAGTTTTATTTATTTTTTAGAATAATAATTTTTGTAAAATTTCTTTTGGGAGAGGATTAAATGAGAGAAATTACTTTTAGAGAATCATTGAACGAATCTTTAAAGTATAATTTAAAAAATGATCCGAGAGTTTTTTGCTGGGGTGAAGATATAGGAATACTCGGAGGCGCATTTGGAGTAACTGCTGGTTTGTTTGATGAATTTGGACCTGACAGGATAATAGATACTCCGATTTCTGAAATAGCGATATCCGGAGCGGCAATCGGAGCGGCAATCGGCGGTCTTATACCAATTGCAGAGATTATGTATTTAGATTTTACTCCAGGCTGCATGGATATGATAATAAACCAGATGGCAAAAATTCGTTATATGTTTGGAGGACAGGTCAAAATACCGATGGTTTTAAGAATTGTTTCTGGAGCAATGGGTTATAATGCAGCACAGCATTCGCAAAGTTTTTACTCCTTTTTTGTTCATACGCCTGGTCTTGTTGTTGTAACTCCTACGACACCTTATGACGTCAAAGGCCTTTTTAATATGGCAGTCATTGATGAAAATCCTGTTATTTTTATAGAAAACAAAAGACTTATTAATATCAAGGGTAAAGTTCCAGAACATTATTACACAATTCCTTTTGGAAAAGCTGATATCAAAAGGCAAGGCAAAGACTTGACAATCGTTGCTACCCAAGCATTAGTATACGATGCATTAAAAGTTGCGGAGGATATGGGAAAAGAAGGTTTAAGCATAGAGGTAATAGATCCCAGAACCCTGAAGCCGTTTGATAAACAGACAATTTTTGATTCGGTTAAAAAAACCGGAAAACTTATAGTTTGCGATGAGGGTTGGATTTATTGTGGAATGGCAAGTGAAATTTCAGCGATGGTTTCGGAAGAGTGTTTTGGATATCTTAAAGCACCGGTTATAAGAGTAGCGGCACCCGACACACCATGTCCATTTAGTCCGCCACTCGAAGACGAATATATTCCTGGTATCAAAAATATAAAAAAAGCTATAAAAA
>JAQUMQ010000275.1 GCA_028718045.1 Actinomycetota bacterium | reverse complement strand
AATCGAACTTGAGAAATTTTTCGATTGTAAGGTTTATCTTAATTTGTGGGTGAAAGTTCGTGAGAATTGGACAAAGGATGAATCAGCGCTTAAAGAATTCGGATATGATTTTTGATCAATAATGTTTTTTATCATTTTATTATTTTTATTTTATTATTTAATTGTAAAAACTGATTTTGAAAGGTTTGGTGATTATTACGTTAACCCGTGAACAATTAGCAAAAACAATCGACCTAACTTATTTAAAGCCGATTGCGAACGTCAAAGAAATTGAAAGCTTATGCAAAAGTGCAAGAAAGTATCATTTTGCTTCTTTATGTATAAGTCCATGCATGATAACCATTGCCAAAAGGTTTCTTTCCGATACCGATATAAAGGTATGCTCAGTTGTTGGATTTCCGCTGGGAGTTAATACGACTGAAACGAAAGTATTTGAAGCAAAAGATAACGTAAAAAAAGGAGCAGACGAAATTGATGTCGTAATGAATTTGGGAGCCTTAAAAAGCGGCAACTTCACTTTTATTGAAAAAGAACTGTTAATTGTTGTCAATGTAATCCGCAGGGAACAAATGGCGGAATATAATAAGCATATAAATATAAAAATAATCATCGAGACAGGGAACCTTCTTAAGGATGAAATTAAGAAAGTGTGTAAGATAATAGAAGATATCGGTGCAGATTTTATCCAAACGTCAACAGGTTATGGCGCAAGAGGAGTGGAACTTGATGACGTAAGGCTTATACGCGAAGTAGTAACAAGGAATATAGGCGTTAAAGCGTCGGGAGGCATAAGATCATTTAAAGATGCCCAAGCCTTAATTGATGCAGGAGCAACAAGGCTGGGAACAAGTGCCGGCGTCGAAATCATGGATGAATATATGGATTTGTTTGACAAGTAAATTATCATAGACAAATTATTTTATCGTAAGCAAGTTATCGATTTTAAAATTCGGAAATATTTTTTGATGATACGCTCAAATGGCCACATATAAAGCCAAATCTATTGTTCTTAAATCTTACAGGCTCGGTGAAGTCGATAAAATCATTAAATTATTTTCCATTGAGCATGGGATGATAAGCGCAGTAGCAAAAGGTGCTTATAACTTTAAAAGCAGGTTTTCGGGAAGACTGGAGCTATACAATGTAATAGACTGCGAAATGTCCGAAGGCAAAAATCTGGATATAGTTTCACAAGCTGAAATTATCGAGGTTTTTAATAATATTTCTTCCGATTTTTATAAATTTGGAGTTTCCCAGTCTATAAGCGAAATCATTCTTAAAACACAGTCGGAAAAATCACCTTCGGAGATCATATTTCATTTGCTTTATGTTGTACTGAGGCAAATCAATAAATGTAATCCACAAGATAATACGACCTGTAAAAAAACTCTTTTGTTTTTTATTGCCAGGTTTTTGAAAATAATGGGATATGTACCTCTTTTTGATTCGTGCAGCATTTGCGGCAGTAAACTCGATGATAAAAAAGCTGTAAGTGATACCGGAAATTTGATATTTTCGATTTCATACGGCGGAATGATTTGCAAAACATGCAGCGGTAATATAGCCGGATTATTGCTCATTGAAAAAGAATGTGCGGAGATACTCATAAATTTGTTTTCGTCAAAAATCGAATACATTATCAGCCTTCGTATTTCCGATAAAAATATGGGAAAATTAACTTATATTCTGGAAAAATATTTCCTGTATCACATGGATACCAATATCGAAAGTTTTGATTATTTGGAAAAAATAGAAAAATAAAATTTTCTTAATTCTTTTATGGCTTTAGCTATCCTAAGAAGTTGCGGCAACCACGTATAGCCAACATGTTTCATATTTTATGCTTTTATTTGATTTGATCGTTATTTTTACGTTATTAGTGATATAATTATAAATTTGAATTATTTGGTTTTATAAAAATTGACTATAATTTTAATAATTATTAAAATACTTTGTTATGGATTTTCAAGAAATAATATTTGATTTACAGAAATACTGGGCAAGCAAAGGTTGTATCATAAAACAGCCGCTTGATCTGGAGAAGGGTGCGGGTACTTTTAATCCGGATACGTTCTTAAGATGTCTGGGTCCCGAACCATGGAAGGTTGCTTATGTCGAACCTTCGAGAAGGCCTACAGATGGCAGGTATGGCGAAAATCCTTTCAGAACCCAATATTTTTATCAGTTTCAGGTTTTGCTTAAACCATCTCCAGACGATGTAATCGATTTGTATCTAGGATCTCTTTTAAGTTTAGGAATCGATCTGAAAAACCACGACATAAGATTTGTTGAAGATGATTGGGCTTCCCCGACAATAGGAGCAGCCGGTCTGGGGTGGGAAGTCTGGGCTGACGGCATGGAAATTACGCAGTTTACTTATTTTCAGCAGATGGGCGGAATATCGCTTAAGTCTGTATCTGCCGAGATCACATACGGCTTGGAAAGGATAGCATTGTATTTACAGGATAAGGATAGTTTCTGGGATCTTACATGGACTGACGGGATAACATATGCAGATGTTCACCTTGATTCAGAAAAACAATGGTCGATATATAATTTTAATGTGGCAGATATCGAGATGCTGCATGATTTATTTGACAAGTTCGAGAAAGAGTTTAAAAATGCGATCAAACATGATCTCGTTTACGTAGCATGCGAATATGTATTGAAATGTTCTCATATATTCAATCTTTTGGATGCAAGGGGAGCCATAAGCGTTTCGGAAAGGACGCTATATATAGCAAAAGTGAGAAATCTTGCAAAAACAATGTGCTCGGCTTATATAACTCAGAGAGAAAAATTGGGTTTTCCACTTTTAAAAAATAAATAAGGTATTTATGGAAAATAAATTAATATTTGAGATCGGTACGGAAGAACTTCCGTCTTCAAGCATAAACGAAGCAATGGCTTCGTTAAAAGACACATTAAGCGATAAGCTTTCTATGGATAGGTTAAATTATAGCCATGTCGAAACTTACGGAACTCCTCGAAGACTTATTTGTATTGTTTACGGACTGAAAGACATGCAGGA
>JAQUMQ010000274.1 GCA_028718045.1 Actinomycetota bacterium | reverse complement strand
CGACAATATCAATCGCTTCCTCAAACGTAGCGGGAAGGTCCCTAAACACCTTGAATACACTTGTATCCATCCGAAATACTGGAAAAACCTTGCATCCTACAAGATCCGAAAACACTTTTAAATCCACACTGTAGCCAGTAAATTCCTCGTGAGGAAAACCTGTATCAACGATCATTGCATCGATACCGGTAGATTTAAATAACTTCTGTATATAAGCTTTTGGATCTTTTTTATAAATTTCGTTCCTTAATTCAGCAATCTGATCTTGGCTTGCGCCAGGAGATGCCCCTATTGCTTTTCCAAGCTCGCGCATCATTTTATGATTTACAATTGTATCCTTTATTACTTCTGCAGGTGGTCTCCAAAGCGACATATTAAAATACACTCTGAAATCATCGTCTTCTTTTACTGGATCAAATGGGTGATTATGTGCATCTATTATAGGCAAATACGATAAATCCATTTTGTCTCCTTTAACCAATTTTAAATATTTATGAATTTATTTATCACTAATCTATTTATATTTACAAAATATATAAATGTTTTCGTGCTTAGAGACTCCTTACTGATTCCTCATGCTCATCCTTAACAGCTTTTAAAAACTTATAATCTGTAAGTATTCTTGCAGCGGTAAGAGCAGTGGATTTCATTCCGAGAATCATTCCTTTGTGCGCAATTTCTGTTTTGCCATAACTTAAAAACTCTTCTGTATGAAGAGCATGGTTTTCTTTTGAGGTTTGCACCATTGGATGAAGAATCGGAATCAAATAGCTTAAATTTCCTATATCTGATGAACCCAAAAGAAAAGGTTTGTCATCAATTTTTCCTCCTAAGGATTTAAAATTTTTCTCAAATTCAAAAATTAAATTCATATTTTTTAAAAGGTCATTTCCCGGATCTTCAAAAACAGAAACCGAAAGTTCCGCACCTGTTTGAAGAGCTGCACCTCTTGCACAATTTTTTACTTTTTCTATGACTTCATTTAAGTACTTTCGTTGTTGTGACCTGATGTAAAATCTTGCAGTTGCTAGTTCAGGTATAATATTTACCGCATCTCCGCCTTTTATTATGTTTCCATGTATTCTTACATCTTCTTTCAACTGCTGTCTCAACGCATTTATTGAAGTAAACAATAAAATAACCGCATCAAGGGCATTGATTCCTTCATAAGGTGCCGCAGCGGCATGTGCGGCTTTCCCTTTGTATGAAAACTCGAGCCCGTCAACAGCAAGAACTATCAAATTCGTATTGTTTATGGAACCTCCATGAAACATTAATCCTGCATCGATTCCATCAAATGCACCATTTCTTCCCATTAAACCTTTTGCATCCATTATTTCTTCTGCCGGTGTTCCTATAACTAAAACTTTCCCGCACAAATGATCTGATAGCCTGCTGAGAGCTATTGCCGTATTGACCGATGAAGATGCTATGATATGATGATGGCAAGCATGGTTCATTTTAAATAATGCATCATATTCTGCGATAAACGCAACAGATGGTCCAGGTTTTTTAAAGTTAAATTCCGCTCTGAACGAGGTAGACAGGGTGCCAATACCTTGTTTGACATCAAATCCATTTTTTTGCAAAATTCCAGTAAGATATTTTTGTGTGTCATATTCTTTACCGCTTAGCTCAGGATTATCAAATATATGATTTGCGACTCCCACTGCTTGAGGTTTTATCTTGTCAATTTCAGATATTATTTTCTCTTTTAAAATTTCTGAAACCATTGCCTTAGTCTCCTCTCCCTCATTTTCGGTTATATTAACTTTAGAATTAAATGAAGTTAAAAGATTTATATATGCAAAAAATGTTAATTATGACCTATGCTTGCCCCTCCTTATGGGTAACTTATCAAGTGCAGCATAAGCATTTATTAAAAAATATCACAATTTCTGCTTTTATCATTTTTATGAAGCTACAATATCTGGATTTGACCATTAATAAGGGAAGATAACCTTATGCCAGCTATCATCCCACCATCCAACACAAAATTAGCTCCGGTGGTAAAAGCACTCCTATCGGAAGCCAGAAAAGATACGGCGTCTGCTATTTCCTCGGGTTTTCCAAATCTACCAAGAGGAACGCTCCTTATAACAGAATTGGGATCTGCGCTCTTACCGCTTCGCTGATATTCAATCAGCATTTCTGTGGCAATCCAGCCAGGCGAAATTGCATTTACTCTTATATTGAAAGGACCCCATTCAATTGCCAAATATCTTGTTATGGAAATGACTCCTGCTTTAGCTGCACCGTAAATAGGATTCGTTTTTATAGGATTTACCCCCACAACGGATGATATATTGATTATACTTCCACTCTTTTGCTCTTTCATTGACCTGTTAAATACTTCCTTGCAGCAAAAGAAAAGACCTTTTAAATCAATCCCCATATCTATATCCCACTGTTTCTCGGTAATATTTTCTGCCAGAACCGATGTGCATATTCCTGCACAATTCACAAGTGTATCTATTCTGCCAAATTTATCCATAACGGTTTCTACCATTTCGCATATCTCATTTAGCTTCATTAGATCAAGCGGAATCATTAAAGCTTTTCGCCCCATCTGTTTTATTTTTTCTATCGTGTCTGCAGCTGATTTTTCGTCATCTTCGGTCAGATAAGTTACCGCTACATTCATGCCCTCTTGTGCGAGACCAAGAGCAGCTGCTTTGCAAATTCCTGTAGATCCGGTCACTATTGCAAATTTATCTGTCAAATTTAAATCCATAAGTTTCTCCTTTTATAATATAACCTGAATTTAAATGATTTTTTTTATAGCTTTTTTTATATTTTTGATACCAGGAATATATTCGTCTTCGAGTGGCGGACTAAATGGACATGGTGTATCGGGTGCCGCTACTCTTATAACCGGTGCTTTAAGATATCCAAAACACTCTTCCGAAACCATCTATCCCTTACGGGAACGAAGCCTTCAGCATGATCATTGTATTGCCCGACACAGGAGTTGACGTGATGGATGTTATCGCTTCATTATCATGGGAACAGTGGACTGGATGGGTGGACGGACTG
>JAQUMQ010000273.1 GCA_028718045.1 Actinomycetota bacterium | reverse complement strand
TATAAACGTTTTTAATTTCAGTTTATAAATTATTTTTTAAATAAAAATTACTTTTTTAGGGGAGGTATTTAAATTGTTTAATAAGTTTAAAAATGTCGATGAGTTGGCTGGCAGTGACAATAATATAGTAAACAGTCTTTATCATAACTGGGTTGATATGCTGACCATAGTTTTGATTGTCGTAGTTTTAATAACGATTATTAAACTTATTGAAAAAAACATAAACAGGAGGTTGTGCCTAAGCTATAAAGACGAGAATTTTGAAATAAACAGAGGAAGATATACATTAGCTAGCATAATAATCCGACTGTTAATTTTCTTTTTAATAATCGCAGGACTAATGATGATTCTTTATGAACTTAATTTAAATATAGTTCCTTTGATTTCAACCACCGGAATAGTTGCCTTGATTGTAGGAATTGGGATACCTAATTTTTTTAGAGACATACTTATAGGAGCCTCGATTGCTTTTGAGCAGCAGGTCAGATTAAATGATAAAATAACCGTAGGCAGCATAAGCGGAATTGTCGAAAAAATAAATTTAAGAAATATTGTCGTCAGATCTTCTGACGGAACCATTCATTATATACCTAACTCTGAGATTAAAATACTTTCCAACCATTCATTTGGCTGGTCTAAATTAAAAATTTCTTTAAACATAAGCTCAGATGAAAGCATAGAGAAAGTAATCTCAGTTCTTAATAAAATTTTTGATGAATTTTCTGAAGATAAAATATTAAAGAAATATATAATAGAAAAGCCTGCTCTTAGAGACGGGGGGCTTGTATGTTCGCTTAGCAGTTCGAATGTTTCTATCGAAATATTATGTACCGCAATTCCTCGATATAAGGGAATTGTGGAAAGAAGCCTTCTTACCAGAATAAGAAATGAATTTTACAAAGAAAAAATAAAGCTTGCTTAAATAATTAAGTATATATAATTACTGTAAATTTCAGCCAATATTTTGTATCATATCAGTGAAATCTCGGTTAAATACAAGATGGGTTATTTGTCGTTTCGAGACGATAGTTTATATTATTACTTTTAAGAAAATTATTTAGAGGATTCCTTAAAACAGAGGAGATTTAAAATGATTAGTGATGCTGCTAAAACGATATTATCAAAAGAAACAAAAAAGATTGCAACAAGAACGGCGTATGGGGAAGCGGTAACAATCCTTGGAGAAGCTAATAAAGATATAGTCGTACTCGATTGCGATTTGTCGAAATCAACGATGACAGCGATATTTGCTAAAAGATTTCCCGAAAGGTTTTTTAATTTCGGTATTGCGGAAGCAAATATGATAAGCGCTGCCGCCGGACTGGCAACGATTGGTAAGATTCCTTTTGCTTCAACTTTTGCGGTATTTGCGACCAAGCGTGTTGCCGATCAAATTTCTAGTTCGATAGCATATCCGAATCTTAATGTGAAAATATGTGCGACTCATGCCGGTATTTCTGTGGGAGAAGATGGCGCAACTCATCAGGCAATAGAAGATGTAGCCATTATGAGAGCAATACCTGGTATAGTTGTATTATCGCCATGCGATGCAAAAGAGACAGAAAAAATCATTTTTGCGGTTAGCAAGTATAACGGGCCTTGTTATATAAGGCTTACAAGAAGCAATATCCCGGTTATTTTTAATGATGATTATAAGTTTGAGATCGGCAAGGGAATAAGGATTATGGAAGGTTCCAAAGCAACACTTATTTCAACGGGGTTCATGACTCATATTGCTTTTGAAGCTGCCAAAAAGCTTGAAGAGCAAGGAATCGACATCGATTTTATTAATATGCCTTCCATAAAACCTCTGGATGAAGAACTGATAATTAAAAGCGCCAAAAAAACTAATAAGGTAATTACCGTGGAAGATCATAGCGTGATAGGTGGCTTGGGCAGCGCAGTGTGCGAGCTTTTATCAGATAAATTTCCGGTAAGAGTCATAAGAATGGGGGTCCAGGATAAGTTTGGAGCTTCAGGGGAAACATATGAGCTTATTAAAGCATATGGTTTTGATGAAGAGAGCATAATCAATACAGTAAAATCGGTAGTACGGTAAAACTTAAACCAGCCTATTTAAGTTAAAAATTAAGAATTTTATATATCAAACTATGTTTTTGATTTTAATCAAACACTAATTTCAAATAAAGAGATTAAAAATTTAAACGTGATTTGAAAAGAAGCAATTGAATAAAATCAGATATTTGCAGGAAACCGGTAAATAAATTTTCTTAACAAATTTATTTAAATTATTATATCTATCCTTTTTATATTATTAATATTTTTTGGAGGTATCCCGAATGAATATAGAACAATACAGAAAAGATGCTGAAGATTTTTTAAGTAAGATAGACAAGGAATATTATTTTCATTTTTCAGGCAGGAAGCCTGATTTGAATCTGGATGAAATTTATAAAAGATACGATTATTTATTTACCTTTGATAACTCTCGATATTTTAAGGAACTGATAGATACTTCCATCGGTGACAATAAGAAGAAAGCCAGGCTTTTGTTTCAGTTTTGTACCGAAGGGTATTTAAGTAAAAAGTATCAGAAAATTTCTGATAAAATAGCCAATAACGAAGCAATATCTAAAATTGATATCGATGGCAGGGATTATGCATTTAGGTATTCCGACATACTTCTTTCCAATGAGCCTGATAAAAGTAAAAGGGAAAATATTGATAGCAAGCGAAGAAAAATAACTCATGAGGTTTTTAATCCAGATTTAAAATTGTACTGGGAATCCCTTCACAAGGAAGCAAATGAGCTTGGCTTTAACAATTATACATCGCTATTCGAACAGCTTAAAGGGTATGATTTTTATGATTTGGAAAAGAGCATGGATAAGCTTGTTCATGAAACAAATGGTATTTATGAAGAACATATGAACAAGCTTTTTAATAAACAATTAGGGTTTGACATTCACGAAAGCAAAGCAAGTGACTTTGCGTTTATCAAGAGAGCAAAAGAGTTCGATGTCTTTTTTAAGAAAGAAAACCTGGTATCGATATTTAAGGAAAATATGAGGCTTCTTG
>JAQUMQ010000272.1 GCA_028718045.1 Actinomycetota bacterium | reverse complement strand
TCTATTTTAAAAGATAAGAGACGCTTAACTCTAGTTTTTCACCATCCAAATATTGAGCACTGGAAACACGTTCAAAGGGCAATCATAAGTTCAGGCTTTAAACCAGAAATCACGAAAGAACCTATACGCCTACTTTCGAATTCAAAAACATCAAGTCAACACAAAACAAAAAAAATAACACGAGGGTTTCTCGTATTTAATTTAATAAAAGATTCGAATTATAAGCCAAAACAATTGCAAACAATGGACAGAAAAAAGTACGTAACTTTAGTTAAATCCTTAAAGGTTGAAGCGAAGAGGCTGGGGTATTTAAGGAAGTCTGATGTTTATGATTTTATTATCAATAGGCTTGTGTTTAAAGTAGAATTGCAAGAGATAGAACTATAGATTGATTCTAATTCTACCGGCATTGAAGGCCGCTTGTATATCTTCTATGAGTTTTTTTTCGCTTGTCTGGTGTAAGTTTTTATTTTTAAATTCTTGCACTTTTTGTTTTGTTTCATCGTCTGTGAACACAAGATCGTTGAAACAGATTATTTTAATTCTTGGATTGTTTAATAAATATTGAAACTCTTTAGACTTCTTAGAGGTTAAAGTCGCAATATCAGATTGGGTTAATCTCACAAATATTGAGAAAAGTTGTTCGGTTGAAGAATGAAGTTCTATAAGATTTTTACCGAGTAGTCCGTGTCCATCTCTTTTGGTGGACGTAGTAAGCGCAGCGATGTTCTGGGTATAGAATCTAGCCCTACATTTGATTAGATTTTCATCGACGTCATACAAATTCTGAATAGTTTGTTTACTTCTAGATCCATAAATGGATTTTCCTAAATAATTCTCTATATTTTTAATGTTGTCCTCTATGCAAACCGTTAGATTGTTTTCTTTTTTATAATAATCTAAGACTGAATTAATCACCAAATCTTTAAGGATGTCTTTATCGTAGGGATCGATAATTAAGAATTTGCCCTTATTGTGCTTTGAAAAAGTCAATGCCGTTGTAGCCATTCCTTTATGTAAAAAGGCATTTTGGTAATTAATATTTTGACTTTTTATATCTTTTCTGACCCCCTTTTTCACAAAAGATTGTCCTTTGTAGGGGACTAAAGTCACACCAACATAACCATTTAAGGCCACGCCGAGAGAATGACTCATTCTATTGAGTTGTCCGTCTCCAAATTGTCCTCGTTCTGTTCCGTATGTTCCCTCAACAATAACAATGGGTGTATTTTTAATAAACCAACCCGCATCATTAGAGCCCAATGATTGTTTTGTGTTGGGGTCAGTAAATGATAAGCCATTATCTTCCCACAATTTTGCGTCTTCGTCTGATTCGTCAAATATTCGTAGGCATAGATCAGACTCCAAACCAAAAACCTCCAGGGCCTTTCTTGCCTGAATATCAACTTCCTTTATGTAATTTTTAATTCTGAGATCGCTAGTGTAAGCCATGTTTAATTAAAGAAGGTTAAAAAGAATGTTTTTAAATCAGTTTGTATAATGGCATCTAATAAATGTATTGCCTCATACTCTTCTAATTTTTTTAGGCCCGCATGGATTCTATAAGTATCAATATATTCAATTATTTTTGGGAATTTTACATTACCCAATAACAATAATTTAATATAGTTATCTATCCATTCTGAATCTGTTGATCTCGCGATGTTATTTAATCTATTTGTTTTTGATGGCTTGTTATATTGGGTTGTGTCGTTTTGTAAATAGAATTCGCCAAAAGAGTTAACGTCATTATCGCTGACATCGGGAATAATTGAAAATAATTCATCGGCCAGATCTACGGATTGATACTTTTGTAACTGCTTAATGGCAGTTGGCAGAGAAGAACGTGAACTTTTAGCTTCTCCGATTTTTAGTTCGTAATTATAAAGATTTTTAGCATTTCCGTTGTATTTGTTTATTTTTCTAAAATTAGCTATAACCGGTAAAAGGCTTAGGGCAATTCCATTTTTGTCGTCTATTATGCCCATCGCATTTAGATAATTAGAAATTTTTGAATGAAATGCCGAGAAGTCCGGTATTCCTCCTTGCAAAATCAAATTTTTATATTTTAGGTTTTGTTGGAACCAAGGGGCTTGGTTTTCCGTGATATATCCATTTTTGATAAAATAAAGTGAGGCAAAATATTCAAAAAGTGGTTCGGCTGAACTACCGCTTTCAAGATTTTTATAAATAAGGTAATTTTCTGGGCTTAGATTATTCTGCTTAATCTTTTTATAAATTTCTGGCTCAATATTGCTGGGCTCGTTTAGGGCAATATCGCATATTAAAACATGTTTTTTGCCCGAAAAGACACTCGGGAATTTACTCAATAATACCTCTGCCGATTCACCTTCAATTAATTTTCCATTTATGTCGCGTCCGAATAATCCAGGCGAATATATGTAATAATTATTTGAGAACACACTTCGATGAATGAAAACCTCTGATCTTCCTTTCATTGTTATCCCGTAAGGATAAATTAAATAAGACGCGCCTACTATTGAAGAGAATGCGTATGCCTGTTCGGGGGTCATCTCTATGGTTTTTCCCAAAACAGGATCAGTAACGATCTTAAATCCTGAGTTTTTGAATAAATTTAAGAGATCTATATTTTTCATGTTTCCATTTGTATTAAAATCATTAACATTATTGTGGTACGTTTTTCAAATATTGTTCCGATTAGATAAGTCTATTTGATATTAAATTGTTTTGACGGATATTTGGATTAAGTGATCCTTGTTGTAAAGACATTTTAGCATTTTTTCCGTTTTATTTCAAGAAACGCGCGAAGTGGCACGGTAGGGTAAAATTTGATATAATCAATCTTATGAAACTTTATTTTGATATCGATGGAGTTCTTATTGCGCAGGGAAGAAAACCGGCAAATTATGTAACCGAATTTCTTAGGGTGGCTACAGAAAAGCATGATTGTTATTGGCTTACAACTCATTGTAAAAATAGTTCTGAGGCTATAACCGCCATGGATCATATTAAGGATGTTTTGCCTGCCGAAGCTATTTCTTATTGTGAACGAATTAATCCTACAGA
>JAQUMQ010000271.1 GCA_028718045.1 Actinomycetota bacterium | reverse complement strand
AAAGTTCTGGATATACAGCAAAGGCTCAGGCTTTTGAATTATAATCTTTGACCTGGAGAAATAGACGGAATTTTTGGACCTGAAACAGAAACTGCGATAAAGAAATTTCAACAGGATAGATCCATATCCGTCACCGGAATAATAGATGATGAATGCTGGCAGGAGTTGGTTGATGCAGGTTATGCGATAGGCGATAGGATGCTTTATTTAAAAGAGCCACCTTTTAGAGGCGATGACGTCAAAGTGCTTCAACTATGGCTTAAAACTCTAGGTTTCTTTAAATATAACGAAAATGGAATTTTCAATAAAAGTACCCACAAAGCTTTGATCGAGTTTCAAAAAAACATGAAATTAAGTCCTGATGGGATTTTGGGAGGGGATACTTTTGCGCATTTGAGCAGCTTAAAAAGAATAATCAACGAAAAGAAAAGCTCAAACTTTCCTTTGATAAAAGACTTCAAAAATAAAAAGGGAAATAAAGAAAAAATAATACTTGATTATGGGGAGTTTCCTTCTGATATCCAGGAAAACAGCAAGCTTTACCTTAATGAAAAAATAAAAATATGTAAAAATATTGTAGAAAAATGTAAGGAATCTCTGGAAAAAGAAGGATTTAATGTATTTATAGTTTCGGATTATTCAAAAAAAAGTCTTCCGAAACTTTTCAGCAGAATAAAAAAAGCAAATAAAAGCAAGGGTGATTTGCTTGTCAGTGTTAATTTAAATTGCTGCAGTGACTTGGAAGCCAGTGGTTCAAGTTGCTATTATTTTAAGGGACTCAAATCTTTTTCCCGGGGAGGCAGGAGAATTGCCGAGCTTATACAAGATAAATTAATAAGAAACCTAAACATGGCAGACTGCAGGATTCATGGGACCAGCTATGCTATCTTAAAAGGCACAAATATGACATCCGTACTTGTAGAGCCAGGATTTATTTCGAATTATCATGAAGCACTTAAATTAAAAGACCCAAAATACCAAGATGAAATAAGCAACTGCATATCTGAAGCTACTAAGCAATATTTAAGTGAATCATAATATGAAGTTTAATCCGCAAATTATTTATCAAACAAATAAAGTAAAGATTTAAAACAGAATTGATATTAAGACATAAAAAAAGAAGCTCATATTTATATGCAACCAGTATTGCGGTTTTTTTATTCGCGATAATGGCAGTTTTATTGTTAAGCGGGTGCAGTATGTTGAAATTAAAGATAGATGCTGTTTATATACTTAAGACAGATCCGGAAAAAGCGGCTATAGACTTCCTTAAATTCTTAAATGATAAAAATCCTGATTATATATACAATAATTTGTTGTCTATCAAGGATAAGAACAATATAAGCAGTGACAAATTTAAAGATGAGCTTGATTTAATACTTACCGACATCGAGAGTATCGAAATCGAAAAAACAACTTATTTGGGTTATGTAGACAACGATAGTCTTGTAAAGGTGGTAGCTCAATTTAGTGTAAAATACTTAAATGGGGAAACAAAAAAATATAAAAAATATATATACCTTATAGAAGAAAACAAGGAATGGAAAATTGTTTTCGATAAAACATTTATTTAATATTTGAAAATATAAGTAAAAAACAAGAATACAAAGGTCAATATTGTTTTAAAACATAGGCAGAATTTTTACTGATTAGTATGTCCCAAAATAATTACGGACAGAATAGTGGCTGTATGAAACACGATAAAAAATATTTTTAATCGATAATAACGGATACCTGAAAAGTTTTTTTATTTATGATAATATATTATGCTATTGTATCGTATTGTTTTGGAATTTCTTCCTGACATGATCAATACAATACTAAAGAAAAGGAAGTTTTGATATGAAGGATAAAAAAGAAAAAGATAAAGAAAACAAGGGTGGCAAAGAAATCAAGAAGACTAAGGGCAACGGAGATTATTTAAAGTCTCTAGTAGCGGACGGTACTATCAGCCAAAGCCTTGTTTCGGAAGAACTTATCGAAGAAATCGAGCTTTTAAAAAAAGAAAATGACGATTTGAAAAAAACCTGCGATGAGTACATGGACAGGATAAAAAGGATACAAGCTGATTATGAAAATTACAGAAAGAGAACTTTAAGAGAACAGCTTGAGTTGATAAAAAGAGCAAACAAGGACTTGATAGAAAAAATGCTGCCGGTCATCGATAGCTTTGAAGCCGCTCTTGCTTCTGAAGAAAAATCCGAAAAATATGAAAGTGTATTTTATGAAGGTATAAAAATGATATATTCCAAACTCATGGAGATCTTGGAAAAAGAAGGATTTAAGGTAATAGATCCTCAAGGCAGTGAATTTGACCCTCAGATATGTGAAGCAGCGATAGCAGAAGCAAGCAATGATGTTAAAGAAAACCACATAATTTCCGTCTTACGGAAGGGTTATATGTTGAATGATTTTGTTATCCGTCCGGCGGTAGTAAAAGTTTGTGTGAACAAGTAGTTTTTTTAAATTTTTATATTTGATTCATTTTATTAAATTTATGTTTTTAAACGGAATGCATCATTGTGGTGTTGAAGCGATATTTCTTTAATATTTTTAAACAGAAAGGTATACAAAATTGAATAAAAAATTTGTATTTGGATGTATCTCTGTAGTCGTAATAGTTTTATTGATTGTGGTTGCGGTATTTTTTAGCGTCATAATCAATATGAGAAATAACATGACTCAAAAGAATGTAAAAATCGACAAAGAATGGTCGCAGGTCCAGAATGTGTATCAAAGAAGGCTTGATCTTGTCCCAAATCTGGCTGAAGCCGCAAAAGCGTATTTAAAATTAGAAAAGGATATTTTCAAAGCAATAGCTGATGCGAGAGCAGGAGTATCTGCTGCCAAAACTCCTTCAGAGTTGGATAGCGCAACGACAGAGGTTAATTCGTTTATAAGGGATTTGAAAGTAGTGGTTGAAGACACTCCGGAATTAAAAGCCAGTGAAACGATAAGAGATCTGATGAACCAGCTTGAAGGTACCGAAAACAGGATTACCGTCGA
Organism: Actinomycetota bacterium; assembly: GCA_028718045.1. Taxonomy (GTDB): domain Bacteria; phylum Actinomycetota; class Humimicrobiia; order Humimicrobiales; family Humimicrobiaceae; genus JAMDDL01. The sequence continues at coordinate 56 of JAQUMQ010000271.1, read as the reverse complement.
AAGACAAAGGTTTAATGAGGCTGTAGGAGATTACAATACATATATTAAACTGTGGC
>JAQUMQ010000270.1 GCA_028718045.1 Actinomycetota bacterium | reverse complement strand
TACTTTTATTTGTTTTTCAAAGAGCTATTATCATTAATAGTTGTAAACACAACTTTTAGATAGTGCAATTTAATTAATTAAAAAAAATAGCTTTTTAAAAAAATTTTTGGGAAAATGGCAATCATTTAGTAAATTATTATATCAATTTAAAGTAGAATATTTTAATTATTATGAAAAGCAAAAAAATAAATATATTGATGATAGATAATTACGATTCTTTTACTTTCAATCTCGTGCAATTTCTGGGAATATTGGGAGAAACGATAAAAGTAAGAAGAAACGATAAAATAACGATACCCGAAATAGAAGAGATGTCTCCCGAAAAAATAGTCATATCGCCAGGTCCCGGCAAACCCGAAGACGCCGGGATTTCCAAAGAAATAATATTGAAACTTCATAAAAAAATTCCGATTCTTGGAGTATGTCTGGGCCATCAATGCATAGGAGAAGTATTCGGAGCCAAAGTAATAAATTCAGGAATAGTTATTCACGGAAAGACTTCGCTTATATATCATGACGGTAAAACGATCTTTAATAAAATAGATAATCCTTTCGAGGCAGCAAGATACCATTCTCTTATTATAGACAGGAAAACCATCAAAGATTGTCTTGATGTATCAGCGGAAAACAATGAAGGAATAGTCATGGGCGTAAGACATAAAAGATATCCTGTCGAAGGAATACAATTCCACCCAGAATCTTTTTTAACACCGCAAGGATTAAAAATATTAAAAAACTTTATTTCTGTTTAGCATAAATGATTATTTCAGTTACAGAATTGAACCTGCCATATGAACCCGTACAGCTTTTTTATCTGTTTAAAGATCATGATTATTTTTGTTATTTGGATAGCAGCTTGAAATCAAGCGCTTATTCAAAATTTTCATACATAGGTATTCGTCCCAGGTTTGTTTTGAAAAGCTATGGTTTTAATAATTATTTTATTGATTTAAAAAATAAAACAAGTATGATTTCAAAAAATTCTCCGCTTCAATTTTTAAATGAAAACATCTTAAGATATACTGATTTCAACTCCGAAAGCCACGACGACGATTATGAATTTCTTTATTTAAATAAAGAAAACAACATTTATGCTGTTGATAAAAATAATGAAAGCGACTTTTACCTTCCCGATTTTAAATGTGGATTCATGGGGTATTTTTCATATGATTTAAAAAATTTTTTGGAACAGCTTCCGCATAACTCCCATGACGAATTGAATCTTCCTCTTTTCTATCTTTTATATTTCGAACAAATTTTATCTTATAGCCATATCCATGAAAAGTGGTATCTATCGGAATTGCTTGACGGCAAGCCTTATGAAAAATATTCAAACGATTTTAAAAGCCTAAAAGAAAAAATAATCGAAAACAAACATCTTTTTTTTGATTTTCTAAAAAAAGCCAAACTTTCAAAAACAGGAAGTATCGGTACTTTAATTAAAAATTCAAACAGAAAAAGTTCCCTTTTCCCAACGAAAAATATAAAAGAAAATATAATCAAAAATTATATTGTAAAAGAAATAAAATCGATAAGTCTGCAATCAAATTTTAAAAAGAAAGATTACCTAAATACCATAATGAAAGCAAAAAAATATATACACGACGGCGATATTTATCAGATAAACTTAAGCCAGAGATTCAAATGCAGAATTCCTGTTCAAGCCGCTGATTTATATTATATACTTAGGCAAAAAAATTCTTCGCCTTTTTCTTCCTATATGAATCTGCCTGAAGTAAAAATCGGTTCGTCGTCACCCGAGAGATTTTTATATATAAAAAACAGCTACATAGAAACAAGACCGATAAAAGGTACCGTCTCGAGAGGAAAAAATGAAAAAGAAGACGAAATTAACGCATGCAAACTTGCAAACAGCCTTAAAGATCAAGCAGAATTAAATATGATAGTAGACCTTGAAAGAAACGATCTGGGAAAATTCTGTAATTATGGAAGTGTCGAAGTCCGAGAACATGCAAAAATAGAAAAATATGCGAAAGTCATTCATTCTGTGTCGACAGTAACGGGACAAATTAAAAACGGCGTGAATTTTTCGGATATAATAAAGGCCACATTTCCGGGAGGATCCATAACGGGAACCCCAAAGATAAGGGCTATGCAGCTCATAGACGAACTCGAACCTGTTACCAGAAATATCTATACGGGATCAATAGGATATATCGGTGTTGACGGTATAATTGATTTAAATATCGCGATCAGGACTTTCGTAGTCGCAAGAGATATTTTTTATTACAGCGTAGGCGGAGGAATCGTGGAAGATTCTAATCCGGAGGATGAATTCAATGAAACCTTAATTAAAGGTAAAGCTCTCGAAGAAGTCCTTAAATTTTTTGAGATAAAAAATTTAAAAAAACAACTTTAAAAACCTTGATTTAAAATTTTCAATCTTATTAAAGTAACTAAAATGGAAGAGCATATTTTTTTAAATGATAAAATAATACCAAAAAGCCAGGCAAAAATTTTTACATCAAGCCCGGGATTTTTATTCGGCGACGGAGTGTTTGAAACCATCAAGGCATATTCAGGTCATGTCTACGGAATCGACTTGCATCTTGACAGGCTAACCGGTTCGTTAAAAACATTTAGGTATGCTTTGCGGCAAACCGACTTGCTTAAGTCAATCGCAAAAGAATCGATAAGCAGCTTGCTTGAAATCAACAATTTAACCGAATGCGAAGCAAATATCAAGATAGTGGTAAGTAGAGGTATGTACGGCAAAAAATTTGATGTGACAAGTTCGGAAAATTACGATTTGATGATAAGTACTTCTTTTATCGATAATGCAAACACGAAACATTACGGGAAAGGCGTAAATGTAATATCTTCGATTATAAAAAGAACTTTTAGCGAAAATTTTATTTATAAGCACAAGTTAATAAATTATTTCGAAAATATTTATGCAAAAAACGAAGCGTTTTCCTTAGACGCACAAGAAGCGCTTTTTTTGACTTACAACGATTTTATTCTGCAAGGTGCGACATCAAACATTTTTTTTGTTTTTAATGATATTGTTATAACTCCTCCTTTGACTCAAAACCTCCTTCCGGGTATAACAAGAAAAACGGTTATCGATTTATGCA
>JAQUMQ010000269.1 GCA_028718045.1 Actinomycetota bacterium | reverse complement strand
TTGCTACATCGATAAAACTACTTTTAATGGTTTTGATTCCCAAATCATTAATCAACTTATCTTCGGTAATAAAAAAATCGCCCATTCCATAAAACTGTCCGCCCAGGCTTCCTACATTAGTCATAACTAATGAACTGTAAATCATCGAAGAATTAATTTTCTTAACCATTCTTTCCATTAAGTCTGACTCTGACAAGTGTCCTGCTACAATCAAGAAGCTTTTTTTATTCCTAAGTAAGACATTGCACATATCCTGAACACCATGTATGCCATGATTGCTCATTATATCATCGGAAACAAATTTATTGCTTAAATGATATTTTAAGGTAGTATCCATAACAACAATCGGCAATTTCGTTTCAACCAGAGCATCGATGCATTCCAGTGAAGGTGAGTAAGCCAGATGCAATGTTACAATTACATTTACTCCCGATTTTTCGAAATCTTTTATTGCTTCTTTAAATTCTTCTTTTAACCTGCATATGGGACTCGGATATACTTCAAAGCCTTTCCGTTCAAGATTTGCTTTTATATTTTTTATAAAAGGTTTGAATTCATATCTTAAATCCGGTACAGTATCATCGTAAAGTTTTAAATATAAAATCAAAAGCCCGACCTTTATTTTAGTCATTTTTTATCACTAAAACCTTCAAATAATCATTATTAATATAATTGTGCGATATATTAACCTCGAAAACTTAAGTTATATTCCGGATCCTAAATTTTGATTATATAGTGATCATAAATTAAAAATTATCATACACTTTAACAGTTTTTCCGTCATTCCTTATTGATTCCCAAGCGGCAGACAATATGGCAATCGTTTTAACACCTTCTTTAGCATCTATAAGAGGTTTCTTGTCATTGACAATAGCATTTTCGAAATCGATCATATATCTTTTCATAGCGTCACCCTGACCATAAGCACCTACCATATCGGCATCAAAATTCATCTCCATGACCGGCTTATGCTCGATTTTATCTAAAACTACTTTTGCCTTAGATGGCTCAAAATCTGTAAAATCAGCAGTTGCCGTTCCTTTTGTACCATATATGGTAAGACCCATCATCGGATAAGGCTGTTTCACAATACCATATGCTCCAAGAACTCTGGCAATTTTACCGCTTTTAAATTTTAAATTAATTAAATAAGTATCTTCTATCGGATAACCTTCAATTACATGGCTGTTAACACCAAAAGCCTGAACCTCATCTGCTTGCCCCATGAACCATACCAAAGAATCAACAGGATGGCAGCAACCTCCATACATGAAATCCTGGGGAATTTGAACTCTCCACGGCGTTCTAGGAATGATTTCTCTTAAATCATGCAAGTAATGAGCCTCGGAAAAAACGATATCTCCGAGATCACCATCATCGAGCATTCTTTTTATTGATAAAAATGAGGTATAAAATCTACAAGTTTCCCCAACAGCAAATTTAAGGCCTTTTTTTTCTACTAATTCCATTATTTTTAAAGCATCTCCCAAATCGGTAACCATTGGCTTTGTTACAAGAACATGTTTCTCTGCATTTAATGCATCTATAATGTGTTTTGAGTGTAGGTGGTCAGGAGAAAAAACTATTATGACATCTATATTTTTCTTATTTATTAAATCCACATAGTTATCCGTTGTAAAATCAATACCAGTTTTTTTCCCCGCATCTTTGACTTTTTCGAGGGGCAAACCGCACAAACCTCTCACTTCAAACCTTGAATCAAGAGTATTGTTTAAATAAATTAAATCTAAACCCATGCCTATTCCTATTACTCCTATACCAATATCTTTTTTCATTTTAGTTCTCCTATCTCATATATAAAATAATAAATACCATAAACATATTCATTTAATAGTTTTTATTACATAAATAAAGACGAGCTAAACCATGCTCACTTGATAAAAGACGTTTTGAGTAAAAAATTATTTCCTTTTTATGCCGCCTATATTGCTTACTATAACAGCAATGATTATTATTATCCCCAATACAATCTGCTGATAATACGCACTTATGTTTAGGATGTTTAAAATATTCGATATCAAGCCAGTCAATATTACACCAAGAAACGTACCTAAGGCAGTTCCTTTACCTCCTGTCAAAGGGACTCCCCCGATAACAACTGCCGCTATTGCTTTCAATTCAATACCTTGTCCGGTAGTGGGTTGGGCAGAACCTAATTTAGAAACCAGCACTAAGGATGCTATTCCCACCAGTGCACCATTGATTATATAGATAATTATTTTGATAGTATCGGTATCCACACCTGATAGATATGCAGCAGCTTCATTGCCTCCAATTGCATAAATTCTTCTTCCAAGTTTTGTAAATCTTAAAAGCAAGTAAATAATAATAAAAATAACTACCATAATTACTATAGGCATAGGTATTACACCAAATAAATTACCTCTTCCCAAAAAAACAAATTTACCGCCCATAGAATGAGAAGCCCCACCTGTCACTATTAAGGAAGCGCCATAGAATATACTCATCGAAGCCAATGTAATAATAAATGATGGAGTTCTTGTTTTGGCAATAATCAAACCATTAAATAAACCGCATAAAATACAAATTAAAAAACCTGTTGTGGTTGCAAACAACGTATTAAAACCATTGTAAATCAAAACTGAAATAACCGTAGTTGCAAGACTAACCATATATCCTACTGAAATATCAAAGTTTCCCGATATCATTACAAGGGCAGCTCCAATTGAAACTATTGCTAAAATCGAATTTTGCTGCAATATATTCATTAAATTCTGTATAGAAAGAAATCTGGGATTAAAGATAGTCGCAACCGCTCCAAGAATAAAGATCAAAATAGTTAAAAAGAAAATTTGATTTGTGAATATTTTTGAAATTCGTCCTTCCTTGTTCATTTCACTCCTATGGAATAAGTCAATATTTTTTCTTCGGTTATATCTTTGTTATCAATTATCGATACCATTTCCCCTTTTCTCATAATGCCTATTCTGTCACTCATCGACAACAATTCAGGCATATCAGAAGAAATCATAATAATTATTTTATTTTCTCTAAGCAGCTGGGTCATGATTTTATATATTTCTTCCTTTGAACCTATATCAATGCCAAGTGTCGGTTCATCAAAA
>JAQUMQ010000268.1 GCA_028718045.1 Actinomycetota bacterium | reverse complement strand
TTTACGGTCAAAATTCCGTTTAAATTAACAAACCCGCTCAGTATTTCGCTCCCGGCATGCACATCTTTCGGTATTGACTCTCCGGTTAGTGCCGAAACGTCGACATTCGAATTTCCTTTTATGACTTCCCCGTCAAGCGGCACTTTTTCTCCCGGTTTAATTAAAATGATGTCACCTATATTTACTTTATCGGGAGATACTTTTTTGATATCACCGCCTTCTTTTATGTTTGCATATTCAGATCTTACGTTCATAAGAGAAGCTATCGATTTTCTTGAATGGTTTACTGCGATATCCTGTATGTATTCGCCGATTTTATAAAAAAGCATGACTGCGGCGGCTTCCGGAAATTCCTTTATCGCAAAAGCACCTGAAGTAGCTATGACCATCAATGAATTTTCGTTGAAAATTCTTCCTTTAAAGATATTTTTAAATGCTTTTAATATGACATCTGCTCCGGTCAATAAAAAGCTGGTAAAAAAGAGACTGAATTCCGCATATGGATGCAATTTAAAAGATAAAACAATAATAAAAATTATTGCCCCTATAATTATTCTTGCTGCTTCGACGATATTTTTCTTGTTTCTTGTAAAGCTTTTTGTTTTTTGATCTGCCTTCTCATGAATTTCGACATCAGGTTCTACGCTTTTTACAAGGTCTTTTATTTTCAGGTAAGTATTTTCTAGCTCATGCTTATAAGTCTCCACCGTCAGTGTTTTTGTTGCGAAGTTAACAGATGCTCTTTTTATATTACTTAGCCTGTTTAACTTATTCTCAATTTCCAATGCACAGGCAGAGCAGTTTAAATTTTCCAAAACGAATTTCTTTGTTAAAATCTTATCCATAACGAACGGTTCTTCCTTTAACATCAAATTTCCCTTACATGCATAATACCGCAATCAACGAGCTGCCTTACATGGTCATCGTCCAGAGAATAATATACAACTTTTCCTTCCCGCCTAAATTTTACAAGCCTTGCTTGTTTTAATATTCTTAACTGGTGAGAAATTGCAGACTGATTCATTCCAAACAATGCCGAAATGTCGCACACGCACATTTCGGATTCAAGCAAAGCTTTTATTATCTTTACCCTTGTCAGATCTCCGAGAACTTTGAATAATTCGGCAAGTTCATAAAACTTATCTTCATCCGAAATTGTTTTTTTAACTTTTTTTACAACATCTTCATGAATCATGGTGCATGAACAACTTTCGAAATCATCATTTTTATTCATTTCAAATATTCTCCTGTGTACATATGAACATATATTCATTTATTTTTAAATTATATATCAATTTTTCTTAAAACGCATTAAAAATTAAAAAGAAAAAGCAGGCGAAACCAAAATAAAATCGTTAATTATACTAAACGAAAGACCCGACAAATTCAGTTTTTCCTGAATCGTCGGGTCCTTCGAAGGTTGTAGGCAATCTGAAATATACGGTAAGCCTAATTGTATAAAAAGATAAGCATCAAAGAAAAGATGTGAAAGATATTCTTATACGTGCTCAGACTTCAAACTCTGCAAAACTTCGAAAAAATTTTATTCCTTCACGGAGGCAGCACAAGCAACAGCATAATCTTTAGTGGATGACATGGTAATTTTTATATCTTTGAGTTTATTCGTTAAAAAATACAGATAGGAATTACCATGTAAAACCACATAAGGATTGCCGAACTCGTTATTCAAGATTTCTATCTCGTTGAAAAAAATATGCTTTCCGAGTCCCTGATGCAGACTTTTGGCAACCGCTTCCTTTGCAGCAAATCTTGAAGCAAAGCTTTGATATTTGTTATCTTTTCTTGATTGGCAATACAATATTTCTTTGCCGGTAAAAATTTTTTTTAAAAAACGCGGATGTTTTTCGATTGCATTTTTTATCCTGCCAACTTCAATAATATCTGATCCTATACCAAAAATTTCCAAATTATTTACTCCACAGTTACGCTTTTTGCTAAATTTCTTGGTTGATCGACATTCCTGTCCAGATTCTTTGCAATATAATAAGAAAGCAGCTGGAGAGGAACGATCGTCAATATTCCATATAATTCCTCAATCGAAGAAGGAACATAAAAGACATAGTTCGAATACTTATGTATTTCGGTGTCATTCTTTGTCGCTATCACAAAAACGGTTGCATGTCTTGCTTTAACCTCCTCAATATTGCTTAGCATTTTTCCATATACAAAATCTTTGGGAACAATACCTATAACCGCCGTATCTTTATCCGTTAAAGCTATGGGACCGTGTTTCATTTCCCCGCCTGCATAGCCTTCGGCATGAATATAGGAAATTTCTTTTAGTTTCAATGCACCTTCAAGTGCTACCGGCAAACCAAATATCCTGCCAAGAAACAGAAAAGTTTTGTATTTATAAAGGTGATCGGCAATTTTCTTTATTTTTTCTGCATCATCCAATATCATTTGCATTTTATTGGGAATACATTGTATTTCTCCGGCTATCATTTTATAATTTTCTTCGCCGATATTGCCGGTTATTTTCCCAAAATACAAAGCCATGAGATACATCACTATGATTTGGGCTGTAAAGGTTTTGGTTGCGCATACTCCTATCTCGGGACCTGCATGAGTATATATAACCGAATCAGATTCTCTGGCAACGGTGCTGCCGACAACATTTGTTATTGCCACGATTTTTGCACCCTTGGATTTTGCTTCCCTTATGGCTGCCAGTGTATCGATGGTTTCTCCGGATTGAGTGATTGCTATAAACAAGCAATTTTCTTTAACTATGGGATCCTTATATCTGTACTCAGACGAAACTTCCACTTCCACAGGAATTCTTGCCCATTTTTCGATAAGTTGCTTGCCGAGCATTGCGGCATGCGAAGAAGTTCCGCATGCAATAATCTGAATTTTACTTAAATTCCTGATCTGATCTTCTGTCATATTCAGTTCGTCAAATCGCAGATCTCCGTCAACAAGCCTTCCCCTCATGGTTTCTTTGATGCCAAAAGGCTGCTCGAATATTTCTTTTTGCATAAAATCTTCATAACCTGATTTCTCGGCATTTGTAATTGACCAGCTTACTTTAAATGGATCTCTCTCAATCAGTTTCCCATCAGGATCAAAAATTTCAACTTTGTCTT
>JAQUMQ010000267.1 GCA_028718045.1 Actinomycetota bacterium | reverse complement strand
TAAACTTATCACCCGAATAGTATTGTAGGAAAATTGACGAACAAGAAAAAATATTGCGCAACAAACCCTTAATTTTACGTTATCAAATTTTACTTTTAAATTTCTATATTAAATTTGTTTTATGACCCTTGCCGGTATTCCAACCGCTAAACTGTTATCCGGTATAGAATCGAGCACCAAAGAATGGGCGCCTACTGTTACATTATTTCCTATTTTTACCGGACCAAGTACGGTAACTCCTGTGTATAAATTGACATTATCCCCTATTTCCGGGTACCCAGGCTCTCCGTGATGAAAAATCGAATGTCCCAAACCTCCCAGCGTTACGTTGGAGAAAATACTGACGTTTCTGCCTATCCTTACTCCCCTGCCTATTACTACCCCTGCGGAGTGCCAAATTTTACATCCCGGGCCTATTTCTGCACAAGGATCGATTTCCGAACCGTTATAAAAAAGGTTTATCCTGCATAAGAACTCGGCAAGAAGTCTTAAATGCCATTTATAAAGTTTGTGGTAACATCTGTAAGCTATTATTGCCTGGACACCCGATTTTACAAGCAGTATCCTAAAAGCGCCCCAGACAGAAGGCCTGCCCTTTATTGTGCCGTATTTGCTAAATAACTCTTCTATATCTCCCTTAATATTGCCTTCCATGGATAAAAATATCATTTCTTGTTTATGATTATTAAAATAAATACAACACGATTATTTAATGATAATATGTAAAATTATTTTACGAATTTGAACAATAAGCTATCGTAATCTTTCTTATAAAATAATTTAATGTTGACATCCGGATAAAGTTCTCTAAGTTTTCTTATCTTTTTATTTTTTTTTGTAACAAGGTTTTGATTTAAAGTAGTAAGCTCGATGAATAAGTTAAGATCAGGTAAATAGAAATCCGGCGTGAAGCATAAGATCGGAATACCTTCGTTATCAAATTCAAGCGGAAAAGTTTTAGGTTCATACTGCCATTTGATTTTATAAAAATCCAGTATTTTAGCAAATTCTTTTTCGCTTTCATTTGCAAAAACAATCTCGTCAGCGTTTATAATGTTCGATACCGGAGTATTATTTTTATTTACGTTATCTATTACAGTTGGCATTTTAACATTCATATCTTTTTCTTTTCTTTGTTTTATTTAATTTTTATTTGTAAAATATATTTTTTCAAATATCGATATATATCTCAGTCTATGACAGTTTTTCTTTTGAAAAACTGCTGTTTAAATAATTATTTTTAATTAAAAAGTTATCGACATCTTTCTTAAGCTTGTTATAAACTTTTTCAAGCGCAATTCCAAAAACAGCTTGTCCGCTGTTTAAAGTATCTATAATTTCCTTGTCTGAATAACATGCATAAACAGTCGTACCATCTGATATCAATGTAACCTTAAGAAAATCATCTCCCCCGTTTCCTGTCATCTCAAGATATTTTTTGGTTTTTCTTATTTTATGAAGGCTTATTCCTGCATCAAGCAAATTTTTTACTACTTTAAGCTTTAATAAATCGTTAAAGCTATACATCCTTTTCGTACCATAACCTAAAGCCTGATTTACGGATGGACTTAAGAACTTTGTTCTGTCATAATAGTCAAGCTGTTTATAAGTAAGTCCTGTAATTTTACAAACATCCTGGGATTTGTAATAATCTGTAAAAGTTTGTTGTTTTTTATTGTCTTTTACTTTTAATTTTTTCATTTCAAGATATTAATTACGTATTTATAATTACATTAATGTAATTACATTATTGAAATTATATAAAATTTTATCGATTTAGTCAATGTTAGTCTTATGTCTTATGTATTTAATCTTTTGGATCAGTTAATTCGAATAATCAACAATCTTTTATTTATCGGCAGTAATAAATGGAAGTTAAAATATAAATGTTTTTACTTTATGCCAAAATCATCGGGATTGGTGTGATCGAGGAAATCACGAAATTTCTCTACTTCTTCATCTATGGTCGTGATTGTAAGCCCTGCATTTTCGATTACTTCTACGGAAGCAAATACCGGACACTTGCTTCTGACAGCAATTGCTATTGCATCGGAAGGTCTTATATCTATGTTTATCTTTTGTTGTTTATCCCTAACCAATGTCAGTATTGCGTAAAAAGTATTGTCAATAATGTCTGAAATACAAACATAATCTACTTTAACATTTAAGCTATTTAATATGTCTATTATCAAATCATGAGTCATTGGCCTGGGTGTTTTATAATGTGCAAGTTCAAGTGCTATTGCATAAGCTTCAAAAGCACCTATCCAAATAGGAAGAAACCTATTGCCCGTTTCTTCTTTTAAAAGAATTATAGGTTTTTGAGATGGAAATTCCATCCTTACGCCTTCAAGATTCATTTTTATAAGATCATTTTCATTTTTCATGACTATAAAATTTAACTATTTTTTTACTTATTTAAAGAAGATTTTAAAGACTCTATATCTTTCTTTATGGTATCGGTTTTAAGTTCATAAATAGATTCCAGATTCCTGTATTTTTGTTTATAATCGAGCCCATATCCGACTACATATTTTTCTTCAATGTTAAATGCACAATATTTTATGTTTAAGTCAGTAATTCTTCTTACGGCCCTGTCAATAAGTGTGCAAATTTCAATACTTTCCGGCTCTCTTGCTTTCAAATTACGGATCAGATAACTTAGTGTCAGTCCGGTATCGATAATATCTTCAACTATAAGGACATGCCTTCCTTCAATGTTCTCGTCCAGATCTTTGGTAATTTTAACTAATCCCGAATCAGGTATATTAAAACCATAAGAAGAAATACTCATAAAGTCAATAGAAAGAGGTAAGTCGATATTTCTGATTAAATCTGTTAAAAAAATTACTGCTCCACGCAAAATACAGACTATCAATAATTCTTTACCTTTATAGTCTGATGTAATTTTCCTTCCAAGTTCATTAACTTTTCTTTGAATTTTTTCGCTCGGAAATAAAACCCGTCCTAAAATTTCCGCATTATTTATGTTATCTTGATTGTTTCTTTTCAATCAAATCTATGCTTTCTTTTCTAATAAATAACCCTGTCGGCTCCTTGCACCAAACCTATATATGTCGACCCTCTGTTAAACAAAACAGTATTGCCTGCATCATCTTTAAATTCCATAGGATCGGTTACGCTTTTTCTTTCCCATGTACCTTCGATAATATTACCGTCT
>JAQUMQ010000266.1 GCA_028718045.1 Actinomycetota bacterium | reverse complement strand
ATTCATCAAGATTTTGGTTTTTACAAGAATATGAACCAGGAAAACAGCAAAAAAGCATGGATAAGCAGTTTGTGAGAGACTATCTTTTGAATTCATCTTGGGATAGAAATTCCATTCCGCCTGAATTACCGGAAGATATAGTAAGTAAAACTTCGCAAAGATATATGCTTGCATATGAAAAAATAACGGGAAAAAAATTCAGCGATTTTTAGGTTTATGCAAAAATAGAAAAACATAAATTATATAAGCAGAAAAAATTTAAATATAAAAAATATTGTTGAATGTTGAACTAGGTAATAGTTTCAACTTTAAATTAAACAACAAGGCTATTTCCGAGTATTTTTGCGGGATAATCGATGCAGTAAGCCAGACAGCTAACCATGTCGTTGCATGGTGTCTAAGGGATGCTAAGGGATGCGATGAAATAATAATTGCCAAGAATAAAGCTTATTTGATTTATTCCTTTTTTATGGCTTTATATAAGATTTTATATTAATTCTTAAATTTTTATATAGATCTTTGTCTTTTTATCTTTGATGTCTTCGGTTGTTTATTTTTTACTAACTTTTGCTTTCGCCAAAATATACGGGGCTTTCTATCATCTCGACATCCTTGGAGGAAAACCAATACTTGCCTTCAAGCACAAGATCAATTTGAATAACATAATTTCCGGGTTGTTTTATATCGTTGATCAGTACGTATACTTCGATAGTTTCGCCAGGAGCAACGTTTTTCCCAAGCTCCGTTCTTGTGGTGCTGTCATAATCGCTTGCATCAATGTCCTGTCCGTAGTAATGGTAACCTACCCTTACGGAATTTTTTGAGTCGTTTCTCCATGTAAAATCCGACGTATTTTTGATTTCAACGCCAACATAGTTGTCTTTGTTCGTAGTCAGAAAACCTGGAATGGCTCCTTTAATTTCTGCCCCGACTTTCACATTGTCGTAATCTGTTAAATCCTCGCCTGTTACCGAGCTTACCGTTTCTTCCTGAATATCGCCGTTTTCATTTTGTTCGATATTCTGGTTATCGTTATTTGTGCTGCCGTCACTGGAATTTTTGCTTGTCGTACACGAAATCATGCTTGCAGCAATGAAGAAGATGATTGTAAAAATAGCTATAAAAGAAGCAACAGGCTTAAATTTTTTGTTATTTTTGGAAATACGTATTATCATTTGTATCCTTTTTCTATTAATTACTTTTATTATTTAATAATCCATGTATCGCTTATGCAAAAATAACTGTGAAAAAAAATTACTTAAACTAAATAAAACCAAAAGCATTATAAAATAGAATTATATTTTTTTGAATAAAATATATAAAATTAATATAATAAATGAACGTGAGTAAAATTGAATTGAATTTTATTTTTTAAATCAAAAGAGGAAAAAATGACATCAATCGAAATAGTAGGGCTAATTGCCATAATACTGATCTCAGTGTTTTCATTAATAGGAATAATAGTTTCGATACCGCTTTTTAAAGTTTTAATAAGGTTGAAGCAAACAGCGGAGAAAATAAACAATTCCTTAATGCCGATAACTGAAGAATTAAATGTTACGGTAAAAAAATTAAACGAAGAGATCGAAAATATCGGACAATTAACCAAAAGTGCGGGTTCTATCGTTGAGCAGCTTGAAAAGGTTATCAAATTGGCAAGAATACTGATAAGCAGTCCTATAATAAAAATAATAAGCACAACTGCGGGATTTGTAAATGCGATGACTAAAGATTTTAAAAAAAATGATGATTTAAACAACAACAAGGGGGCTTAAATGGATGATTTGATAAAAGAAAATGAAAAGAGTATATTTTTACCGGTTTTTTTGTCTTTGATCGCGGGATTTGCCGTTGGAGCAGTGGTAGGTTTGTTATACGCTCCTAAAACAGGAAAAGAAATGAGGCAAGATATAAAGGATAAAAGTGACGAACTGATCGAAAAAGGTAAAAAAAGCTATGAAGTAATTTCAGACAAAACAAAAGATATCATCGATAAGAGCAAGGAAAAAATATCAGAGTTAAAGGATAAGGGAGAAGAGCTGATAGAAATAGGAAAAAATAAAATAAATGAGACGAAAAACATAATCACCGATAAAGTAAATAAAAGCAAGGAGGAAGCCAAGGAAATCAACGATTATCTTCAAAGCTAAACTGTTGTCTTTAAATTTTTAAAATTATTTTATTTGGTTCTTAAAAATGTTAAGCTTATACCTTTAATACTAATTATTATTTAAAATAGGTTAATCTAGAAAGCCAGTTATTGTTAAATAAAAATACAGCTAAAAAAGTTTTAAATAAGTTATTATGCAGCGGCGGATCGTTTAGTGAAATATTCGTTCAACGTAAAGTTTCCAATAACATAAGGCTTGACGACGATAAAATCGAAAGTTGTTCAAGTGGATTTGAAATTGGATGCGGTCTTAGGCTTATTTATAAAGACAGTACTTATTATGCTTTTCTGGATTCTTTAAGGGAAGACAAACTGATCGAAAGTGCCAAAATATTGAGTGCAGCTGTAAATGACACAAATGCAAATAAAGCAATAGATCTTTGTGATTCAAAAAGTTCATACAATCCGCATGTATCAAAATATCCCAATGAAATTTTGCCTGATATCAAAAAGGCAATTCTTCTGGATGTTAATGAATCTGCAAGACATCAGTCATCAAACATTTTTCAGGTTACGGCAGTGCTTTCAGATACCGAAGAAGATGTAATTGTTGCCAACTCGGAAGGGATTTTTTCACATGATTCCAACGTGAGGACTTTTTTGGCTGTAAATGTTATTGCATTAAAAGGCAGCGAGGTAAGAACAGGCTATAAATCTTTTGCAAAAACAAAAGGTTTCGAAATATTTGAAGAAAAAAAACCATGCGTCGTTGCTAAACAAGCCGCGGTAATAGCACTCAACATGCTTGATGCGATAAATGCTCCTTCGGGAATTCTTCCCGTTGTAATAGGCCCGGGTTTTGGTGGAGTTATATTTCATGAAGCTTGCGGCCATGGAATTGAAGCAGATTCGATCGTAAAAAATGCTTCGGTTTTTAAAGATAAAACGGGAAAGAAAATAGCTTCGGATATTGTTACGGCATTAGACGATTCAACGCTTCCGTATCATTGGGGGTCATATAAATTTGACGGAGAAGGCTATCCTTCCCAAAGAAATGTTTTGATAGAGAATGGAATTTTG
>JAQUMQ010000265.1 GCA_028718045.1 Actinomycetota bacterium | reverse complement strand
TGATATATTATGAACACGTGTTCGAACGCGTGTTCCTAGTTTTTTTCTTTATGTTTTTAATTAAAAATATTTTTAAAACCATATTATGAACAGCAAGGAAATAGCAAAATTAGCAGGAGTATCCAGAAGCACCGTATCAAAGATAGTAAACGATTATGCTAATGTGTCTGATAAAACAAGAAAAGAAGTAATCGAAGTAATTAAAAAATATGGTTATGTTCCCCATGCATCAGCCAGGAATCTTGCAGGTAAGTTTAATAAAATGATAGGTGTTTTCATTACTGACGTAAATCATGACAGCAAAAAACTTAGGGTTATCGAAAGTGATTACTTCTCCCCCTTTACGACAGCCGCAATAGATTATGCGGATGAATTGGGATATAACGTATTGGTTTTGGTGATTGATAAAAACAGGGAGTTTGAAAAAGCAAGAAAGCTTCTTTATAACAAAACAGTATCCGGAGGCATTTTTATAGGAGCGGAAAATAATGTACAGGAGATTTTCAAACTAATAAAATCCGGATGCAAACTGGTAATTATAGATCAAGAAAAATGTAAGGATAAAACATTAGGCAAACATATTATAGTTAATTCAAAAAATTTAGAAGGCGCATATAATGCCACAAAACACCTTATAGAATATGGGCACAAAAATATAGCTCATATATGCGGGGATATGAATAAATTTTCAGGTTTAAAACGACTCGAAGGTTATAAGAAAGCAATGATCGAAGCAGGTCTTCCAATTGAAAATGAATGCATAGTCGAAGGAGATTTTACTGAAAACGGCGGATACGAAAGCGCAAAAAAACTCCTTAAAAACAACAAAAAAATAACCGCTATATTTGCATCAAGCGATACGATGGCTATCGGTGCCATCAAAGCCATAAAAGAAATGGGGCTTGTTATACCCGATAATATTTCTATCGTGGGTTACGATGATATAAAAATCGCAAGCTATATTTCACCTTCTCTTACTACGATCAGGGTTTCCATCCTGAACATGGTATCGATTGCCGTAAAAAGTCTGGTTGATTTTATTGAAAAAGATATTAAGTCTTCTAAATATAATACGGTTCCTACCGAATTGATTATAAGAGAATCAAGTAAAAAGATAATATGATAATTTATTTAAAAAGTATTTATTTTAATGCCGGTAAATAAACTGTTTATTATTCCAAAGTTTATGGCCGTATTTTATATGGTATTGCGATATATCAAATTTTTTATAAAAAATATTAAGATCATATCAAATCTTGTTTCTGGCAATCATAATGCCGGGAACAAGACGGCAATTAATATATAATTTAGGGTATTTGCCAATTTAATACTATAGAAAGGAGGCAGTCTATCGCAAATCAAAAGTGAGATTTGTCTAGATAAAACATAAAGGTCCAAGCCTGTAGCCTAAACAAATCTCAACAAAAATTTTAACAAAGTTGTAAAACAATTAAAAGGAGGAAAATTTATAAAAAAATAAGACGGGCGCTGGTTGGATAATTGTATTGCAAGCAAATCGAATAAAATATGTTTTTTGAAAATCATATGTTTGAATTTTATAAAATCATATCAACTCTTAATTACGAGACAGTATTGCCTTTAATTTGTCAAATAAAATGCGATCGATGCTGCGACTTTATAATTTTAAGATAATAATTTCACTGTTTTGTAAATTGTGCATATAAAGATTTTTACTATTTTTTAAAGATGTGGTATGCACCGCTAAAGTATTCGCGAAACAATATAACAGAAATACATTTATGCCCGTTACATTTTCCGATCGATAAGCAGTGGTATGAAATCAAAGTAACATATTTATTAAACAGGTTTAAGAAAACAGCTTCATTTCAGTTTGCGTCTTAAACAAAGCGAAAGGAAGTTTGAGAAATGAAAAAACTATCATTATTTACAGCATTTATGCTAATAAGCGTTTTATTTATTACAGCTTTTTTATCATACGGTTGCAATAAAAAAACAGATGATGTAACTACGACAGGTGTTGAAACGACTACGACAGCTGCCGAAACCACAGAAACAGAGACCACAGCCAAAGCGGAAGAAGAAATTGATCCCGCAAGTTTTAAAGGTACGATAGAATTTTGGTGCTTTGCCACCGAGTTCGAAAACTTCATCCCAAAATTCAACGAGAAATATCCGAACATAAAAGTGAACTGGACTAATATTCCGAATGAAGAGATTGCCTCTAAACTGGAGACAGCTCTGGGTGCAGGAACAGGCGCCCCCGACGTATTTGTAGGAGAAATAGCTTACGTGAAGAAATGGGTAGATTCTGATGTTTGGGAGAATCTATCTGCTGCTCCGTATAATGCAGAAGACTTGACTAAAGACATTGTTCCCTACGTTGTCGATGCCGGAAGAGATGCCGATGGCAATATACGGGGCTTGAGTTGGCAGGCAACACCAGGTGGAGTATTTTATAGAAGAAGCATGGCAAAGGAATATTTCGGAACAGATGATCCGGATAAAATTGCGGCATTGATGTCAACCATGGATGGATATCTTGACATGGGAAGAACAATCAAGGAAAAAAGTGGCGGCAAAAATTTCCTGATAGCAGGATGGCAAGACTTGCAGTGGTTTCCATTTAATGCACGAACCAATCCTTGGGTAAAAGACGGTAAGCTAATGATCGACCAGCCCATACTTGATTTCTTTGATCAGGCAAAAACAATAAGAGACGAAGGTCTCGATAACAAGATAGCTCAGTGGTCGCCTGAGTGGTTTTCAGGTATGAACGGTAATATATTTTCATATATTATGCCAACGTGGGGATTGTTCTTTGTTATCGATCCTACAATAAATCCTGATAAACCTGAAGAGGGAATAAAATATACTTCTGGTGACTGGGCGGTAACTTCGGGTCCGGTTCCTTATTTCTGGGGCGGTACATGGCTTGGTATGTATAAAAACAGCAAAGTAAAAGATCTTTCCTGGGAATTTATTAAGTTTATGACAACAAACGAGGATTTCTTGAAATGGGATGCTCAAACATACGGTGATTACGTTGCAAATTTAAAGATTGTTGACGAAATAGTAGATGATTTTTCATGGGAATCCTTAGGGGGGCAGAATCATTACGCATTCTTCCAGCAAGAAGCTAAAAAAATCGACTCGTCGAAGATAACAAAATATGACCAGGAAATTCAGAATATGATACTATCCGCTATCAC
>JAQUMQ010000264.1 GCA_028718045.1 Actinomycetota bacterium | reverse complement strand
AAATTAGAATGCTGATTAGTATCCTATATATTAGTAGTCTTTAAAAATAACATTAAAATTACTTAAAATTAAGATTTATATTATTTTTTCTAGCATAATCTTTAGCAAGTGTTATAAACATTGCACCCCTGCTTTTTTTAATCTTGAGCAGCTCATTTTTTTTCTTATCGTAACCCCTTAGGTACCTTCTTATTGTCTTTCTGTCTATCTTTAATTCCCTTGATATCTGCCTTTGAGATTTTCCTTGGTTTGTATACATCAGTATTATTTTTTGTTTATCTATCAACTTTAACATCCCTCCTGTCTCCCTCTATGTGCTTATTATTAATTCTTTATTACATAGAGGATATTACTTAACTGGTGGGGTACTTTTCAACTGAAACAGTGGGGTACTTTTAGGTTAACATAAACAACTTTGCTATTAGATCACTTAGCCGTGATGAAGCAAATGATTTGTACGAGCTAATAATTGAGCGTCATGAGATAAAATCATCAATATTTACATCAGCCAGAGCTCCCGAGGAATGGCAGGGTCTCTTTCCAGACCCAATACTTGGTAACTCGGCGCTGGATAGGCTTGCCCATAGTTCATATCAGATTCTTATGGACGGGCCTTCTATTAGAAAACAAAACAATCCTAAATAATAGAGGTGATGATAATTTGCGGGTATTATTTTTTACAAGAATGACAGGATTCAGTTATAATTGCAACTGATTGGTTCAATGCTCCTGGTGGAGTGGTTCAATGCTGGTGAAGAATGACAATTTAATCAAAGATGCATTCCTGTCAGGGCTATCAACCAGAAAAGTAGGAGAAGTACTGGAAAATGTCCTGGGGTATAAAATAAGTGCATCAACTGTATCAAATATAGCAAAGACACTTGACGGCAAGGTAAGGGAATTTCACACAAAGACCCTTGAAGATAAATATGCATATCTGTTCCTGGATGGTATAAATTTAAATGTTAAATGTATGGATGCCAGAAATAAGAAAACGGTGCTTGCAGCTTACGGCATAACACCTGCTGGTAGCAGAGAGCTAATATCATTTAGGATAGATAAGTCAGAATCTGAGATGTCGTGGTATCTTTTTGTTGATAGCCTTTTTAGAAGAGGCCTTAAAGGTAAAAACTTAAGCCTTATGATAATAGATGGATCAACTTCTCTTATGCTTGCAGTTAAAACTGTTTATCCTTTTACTCCTGTTCAGCGCTGCTGGGTTCATAAGCTAAGAAATGTTGCAAGCAAGCTTCCAAAGAAAGGAGCAGATGCTTGCCTTGATTCCTGCAAGAAGATATATCTGGCTGAAAATAAAAAGGATGCAGTGAAAGTATACGATAAATGGAAAGAAGCTTTTAAAAACAGGTATCCAAAGGCAGTAGTATGCCTTGAAAAAGATATTGAAGATCCTTCTTACGTTTTTTGATTTTCCTAAAAACATAGGAGTAAAGATTAGAACTACCAATATAATTGAGCGATCATTTAGGGAAGTAAGAAGAAGAACAAGACCAATAGGATGCTTTGAAAACGAGGCAAGTGTAAACAGAATAATATTTGGGATAGTATCAGGACTAAATAAAAACTGGAAGACCAGATCTTTAAAAGAATTTACACAAAAAAATTGACGCGATCAAGCAATGCGAATAATTGACAATTATAACTGTTGTATATACAATGGAAACATGAAAACTGTAATAAATATTAAAACAGATAAAGAAATTAAAGAAAAAGCTCAAGAGCTAGCTCGTGAACTAGGAGTGCCTTTGAGCACTTTAGTTAATGCCTACCTCCGGCAGTTTATTCGAACCCGTGAATTTTCTTTCTCTCTCGCTTATTCAATGAGCCCGGAGCTTGAAAAGATTATTGACGAAGTAGAAAAAGATATTATAAATGATAGAAATCTATCACCACGTTTTGATAGTGCCGAAAAAGCTATTTCTTTCTTGAACAAAAAGCAATAGATGAAACTTAGATTTCATAAAAGATTTATAAAGGACTACAACTTTCTTGACCAGAAAATTAAAAAAGCTTTTCAAGAACGGTTAAAATTATTCTTTGATAATCCTTATCACGCTAAACTGAAAAATCATCCCCTCAAAGGCAAATGGCATGGTTATAGAAGCATCAATATCTCTGGGGATATTCGAGCTGTTTATAAATTAAATTATGATGAAGAAGTAATATTTATTGCTATCGGTAGTCATAGTTATTTATATGGATAAGGATAATATTGGAATATGTTATTTGGAAAAATCGAATAAATGCCAAATCCAACAATACTCATAACTTTGGCAAATGCCATAGCAAATACTTTATTTATAAAAGAACCCCAATAAAAGTATTTCCTTTGTTAGCGGTGTAAGTTATTGGTAAAAAATGCTTAATTTTATATAATAAGAAAAACCTGTTCTTACGGATATATATTTCATAAAACAGGTATTTTTTTAAATGTTTTTTTGTTAGAATTTGGCATTATCGGGCGAATGGCGGAGGCAAACAGCCCAGCGTAGACCTTGCAGATTTAAGCATAATTAATCCAGATTTTGTAGAAGATTCAGAAGATCAATTTGACATAGATCTTACTTTCATTAGAAAAATCAAAGTTATTTAAATATATAGAGCTCGGTATTATACCGGGCTTTTTGCATTTAATAATGTTTTAAATAGGAAGTTCTACAATGAGTAAGGATAACCTAAGTGCTAATAATAAAAATATTAATAAAGGTTCTAGGCTGTCCTTCAGTAACTCCACTGACTTTTTAAGCAAAAAGAATAATTCCGTCTCACGAGACAGGTTTTATACTGAAAAAGAAGAAGTTACCTTAAGATTTTTTCAAACACCGAAAGCCCTTTTTAATAATCCAAGATACAAAGGACTTTCTCTAGGCTCAAAGCTTATGTATTCAATATTAAGAGACAGACTTGATATGTCCATAGAAAACAAATGGAAAGATGAAAAAGGCTATATTTATTTAATATTTAGCATAGAAGAGCTTGCAAACCTTCTGGAAATAGATAGAAAAGCTGTAATGCGGTATAAAAAACTACTGGTGGATTACAACCTAATAATTGATAAAAGGTTGGGTCAAGGAAGATCCAATATGATTTATGTTTTAAAGCCGGAGCTATGTGACAACCAGAAGTCCCAAAAAGGGACTTCAAGAAGTCCTAAATCAGTACTTCCAGAAGTCCAGAATAAGGACACTA
>JAQUMQ010000263.1 GCA_028718045.1 Actinomycetota bacterium | reverse complement strand
GGAAGAGAGACCTGGTTATTTTCTAAAATATATAATGATATAAATAAAAAAGAAGAATGGTTAAAAGCTTCTGAGCTTGGTTATAATTTTTTACTTAAACATTGCTTTGACAAAGATAACCGGATGTTTTTTCAGGTAACATCAGATGGGAAGCCTTTAAGAAAAAGAAGATATTGGTTTTCTGAAGCATTTGCAGTTATAGCATTGGTAGAATATTTCAAAGCTACAGGAAACGTTAAGGCTCAAGAAAAAGCAAAAGATATTTATAAAATGATAGCTGACTTTTATAATAATCCTTCAAAACTGCCATCAAAAATAAATACCAATACACGCCCATTAAGATCTCATGCTCCCACCATGATCCTGTTAGCTACCAGCCAAGCAATGAGGGAAATTGATAATGACCCTCTTTATAATAAGATAATAGACTTATGTATAAGTGATTTAATTAAATATTTTCTAAAAGAGGATAAAAAAGTATTGCTTGAAGTTGTAGGGGAAAATGGTGAAATAATAGACAATCCGGAAGGTAGAAGCATAAACCCCGGTCATTCCATAGAAACTGCATGGTTTTTAATGCATGAAGGATTATATCGAGATGAAAAATATATACTGGATATTTCATTAAAAATACTAAGGTGGTCTTTGGAAAAAGGATGGGATAAAAAGTATGGAGGAATCTTTTCTTTTATAGATATCAACGCAAAACCTCCGGAAAAAGTGGAATGGGATATGAAGTATTGGTGGCCTCATTGTGAAACGCTTTATGCTTTATTGCTTGCATGTTTTTTAACAGGTGAAAATTATTATGATAAATGGTATGAGATGGTTCACCAGTGGACTTTTAAATATTTTCCAGATAAAAAGTATGGAGAATGGTTTGGATATTTGCACAGAGACGGAAGCATATGTTTGCCGATAAAAGGTTCAGTATGGAAGGGACCATTCCATATACCAAGGTTTCTATTATATGGAATAAATTTGATCAACAAGATGATTGGAAACAAAGGATGATGTTGATGAATAGAAAAAAGGATGATGAGTACGTTCTGGAATAAAGGATTTAAGCCATAAGTTATTGAAAATCAAAAATGCATTGATGCTATTAAAAAGTCAGGAAGTTAAATTTTAATGGTAATAACCCTAGAAAATTCCAAAGTGATTACTTCAATCTTTGAGACAATATAATTGATACTCTAAAACTTATGAAGAATAATAATCTACACCATGCAGAAATATGGCTAAAAATAGATAGATATACCAATCCGCTCGGTATGATTTTTGTGACATGCGGAATTGATTTGAAGATACAGCAGTAACTGCTGTGGATGAAATATCTGAAGTATCTGTAGCGATTGAACCAAAATCATATGAGCCAGCTCTAAACAATATTTATAGGACTACGGTAGATGGTTCTTGTATGTGTTGATATTGAATCAAGGTTTTTAACCAAAGAGAATAAGGAGTTTATTAAGAAAGATATATGCTTGCCGGTATGCAGCCTAAAGTAGGACGCATAAGAACGAGATTCGAAGATGCCCCATATATAGTTGCAAAATGCTTAAGACAAGGTAGATTATTTCATACACGCTAGAATGGCAAACCTTTAGGTAATTATGACCAGGATTTAAATAAAGGCGTTATAAAAAGAATGACAACAGACTGAAGAAATGTTGTATGTGCTAAAAATAGCGGGATATAAAGAATATCTTGGGATAGATATTTAATCCTAAAGGGTGCCTTCCATTAAAGTAATTACCATTAATTCCAAGGTTTTAAATATTATGAATGAAATAGTAAATAGTTTACCTTACGAAAAAATTATAAAATCATATTATGATTCTGAAAATAATAGAGGAGTTATTTAAGAAATTGATCTTATCGGAACGGGTGAGGATGATCATACACAAGCTCACTTTCATGCGAAGCGATTTGATCCGCTTGGAAGACCCAGCGATCTGCCGCTTGTATTCTATGATTTGCCCATTGCCACTGAACCGGCAAATTTGGTTGTATATGGATTTCCGGGCGTCGCAATATAATTGGAACATCCCATGTAAGTTTTTCTTCGTAGATGCTGTCATAGTAGAACCTCCACTACCTTCACTCAAATCACCGCTATTTGCATAAGTATGAATACCGTCTGCTATTCCCTTGCTGCCCTATTCTGGTAATCATCGGAGGCTAGCAGCTGAGCTTCCTTTCGGTATGAAAAGTATCTTTATTCAAATAAAACCGCGGGCATATTTGTATATTTTATTACCACAAACTCTACTGACCGTAAAACTCTTCCGGGTTTTCCTATTGCCTGCATAACTGCATTATATACTGATGTTGCAAACTGACTTGAATCAGGAGAAGTATTTGAAGCACTCCAGAAAGTCTCGATTCCATGGATCTCAGTGTTGAAATAAGAATTGAAATATACAAAAATAAAAAGATTTGCTCCACTGGAATTGCCATATTTACAATATCCCGCAAGCTCATATCTTTGTCATCTGTTTTTCTCATAACAACTTCATACCAGTTAGCTTTAGAGATGCCTTTCAGCTTTAAAGAAATGCTTAAATCAATTTCTCCTTCATCTGAATACATCCGTGGTCGCTGTCGCCATGTCTAGGATCTATAAAAACAGCTACCTATCCTGCTTACAGTATTGTCATTCAAATAAAAAAATAAGAAAGAAAAATGAAAACAAATTATATAAAAAAACAACTTAATAGCTAAAATTACCATCTTTTAAAAAACTCCATTGATTATTATATTTATATTTGCACATTTTTACTAAAGTATAATTTATGTCTTTAGATACTTTGGCAGTAAGCAAAAACACAAAAGAATATAAATGTCGTAAACCCCGGTACAGCTCTTATTAATGGTGCATTTAAGACAACTACGAAGTATTTGAAAGAATATATAACATAAAATATCAGGAAAAATATGGATATTTAAAGCCAGTATCAAAGACAATATCTCAGTATCTTGACTGTGCGGTATACTCGCCAATGGATTTATGCGCGTTAAATACCGCAACTGTAAGCATGGGTATATTTTGGCGTTAACTGCAAAAGAGGGGGACTTATTGGCGAGCGTGTAATAGCTTATATCTAACTGGCGCCATTTAAGGAATTCAATGTGTACTGTGGTGTAAGGATTTATACAAGGGATAGCCAGTCCATGGAAAATATTTCCCTGTATATCATAAGGGCATCATTTT
>JAQUMQ010000262.1 GCA_028718045.1 Actinomycetota bacterium | reverse complement strand
ATTCCGATAGCCATGTCAATTACGTTTCCATGCATTATGAAATCTTTGAACTCCTTTATGAATCCACTTTTTTCAGTTTTTTTCTTTAAACCGTTATCCAATTCAATACCTCCTTTGCATAATTCGATCAGTTTTTTTGTCGTGTTGTGCGTTTTGTATTAATACTTGTATTTTTCCGTATGATTTTTTTCATATTGAAATACAAAACGGAAATATCTTAATAATAAGATTTTAACAAAAAAACTAAAAAATGAGGAAAAAATTTAATAGAATAATATATGAGAATGTAAATAAATAAGATGGAAAAACAAGGAGGCAAGCTAATGACAAATAAGAATGTGAATGCAAAGGCAATTTTTAGCAGTGGGAATATTCCTGTTTTAAAAGTTGAAGGCAAGTCATTACCTGAATCTTGGGAAAAGTCACTTATGGAAGTATGGAAAAATGGCATTACGATAAAGACACAATACGATAAGCCAAATGATCCGCCCAGCAAAGATGCTTCCATGATAATAATCGTTCACGAACCATTTGCCGAACCAAGAATTCATAGGGCTTTGCCTACCGGCCTTGACGAACTTGAAATATACAGACAAGAAGTTGTTCTGGGAATTCATGATAATTGGATTGGAAGTCATGGATGGTCATATAGCTATCATGATAGGCTGTTTAATTATAAAACGTCTAAAGGCTATATAAATCAAATCGATACCGTTATCGAAAATCTTGCAGATTGCGTTTATACTCGAAGGTCGCAGGCCATCACATGGGATCCCGAAATAGATGCAAAGGATCACGAACCCCCATGCCTGCAGAGGTTATGGTTTAGAATTTTAGAAGATCCGCAAAAAGGTTTTGTCCTCAATATGAACACGCATTGGCGCTCCAGAGATGCCTATAAGGCTGCGTTTATGAATATATATGCTCTGACAGATTTGCAAAGAGTAATATCCGAGGAGGTTTCAAAAAGAATAGGAAGACCGGTTCATGTAGGGCGTTATGTTGACATGGCAGACAGCTATCATATTTACGGATCTTATTTTAATCAATTTAAGGGATTTTTGGAAACTCTTGAAAAAAAGACTTTCGAGGAAAGAACATACTCATCATCTTTTGCCGAACCATTTTTTAAAGAAGCGAGAATGAAAATAGAAGCTCAAAAAAACAAATATAAAACCGGTAACTGATCTTAGATATGTTTTATAAAACGATAAAATAATCATGAAAAAGACAATATAATTATTTCATTGTTCAAGGCTTTGGCAAGGTTTTTACGAGGTTTATTGCCGATGGTTTTGTTTAAAAAAATAACAAGCCTTATTTTTGATTATCATATCTTTTATCGATAATATCATTAAGTTTTTCTCTGTAATATCTGAAGTTATCCCAAGTGACATCTTCCGAAACAGCATGGTCGATATGAGGTATATAACCGCCTTGATCCAGTATTTTTCTTGTTTTCTCAAGTCCGGTATCTATCTCATTTCTTTTGCTTTCCTTAAACAGAAATTTTTTATCAATACCTCCCATTAGCTGCAATTTGGGATATCTTTGTCTTATTTCGGAAACATCGTTTACTGCTTCGATAGGGAAAATACCGGTCACTCCTGCCTCTATCCATAAAGGTATGAGTTCACCTATGAATCCGTCACAATCGACAAGAATATTCTTGATTTTGAACTGTCTTAAAAAATCTACAAATTTGATATAATAAGGCGTCAGGAATTCCCTAAACATTTGTCCGGATATGAACGAACCTGTCTTGTAAGCCATATCCTCAAGGATAAAAATACAATCTATTTCTACATCCTTTAGTATAAGTGACCAATAGTTCATTATAAAATCGATAAAAAAATCGTTAAATTCCTTTAAAAACCTAGGGTCATCATACAAAGTTGTCATATAAACGACATCGCCCATCAGATGTCTGGGGAAGAATGAAAATCCGTAAGGACCTCCGCCAAGCCTTATCGGATAATCCCTGTTTTTTAATTGTTTTTTTAAGTTAGCCCAGTTTTTTGGCAGTCTTTTTTTAAAATCGGCATCATAAAGATCTTTATATTTATAAAAATCATGCCTGTTCTTTATCGGATACTCTATTACCATAGGAATTCCGGCAGTGATTTTACCTTCTTTTTTTTTAAGTCCAAAACTGTCAGTGTAAATTCTGTAATCTTTATTATCCTCTATTATCTTTTGTTTTAAACCAGGCGATATATCGAAAGGAAATTTAACAAGATAAGAGTCGAGGTTGAAATAATTCAAAACATTTTTATCGGTAAGCTCGCCGCTTCCGGGTATATCTTCGGATGCTCTTACGATTTTGGCATCAAGTGCATTAATATAAGACGTATCAGATGTTTTTGGAAGCCCTTCCTTAAGCCATGTTTTTAACGTGCCTGCCCAGAAACCGAATTCAGTTTTCATAGTAATTTTATTATCTTCAAAAGACATAACCGAATTGAATTTTTCTCTTGAGTTCAAATTTGCCTTCCATAATAAGCTTTTATTCTTCAGCAACAAAAATAATATAAAACATTATAAATTACAATCTTTATAAATACCTCCTTTAACTATTTTTCTGCTTTTGCAATAATTTAAATAGCTCTAAAGAATGATAATTTAAATACTTTTATTTATAAATATAAGTATTAATGCTATTATTTCTCAAGGAAATATAGACTTATGTTGTTGTTTGTCTTAAAGAAATAGAAATTATCAGAATATTTTTTATGCTAAAGGAAGCCAATGTTTAATTTTAATTTATATATATTGATCTGGTCATTGATAGTTTTTGTAGCGTTGCTTGTTCAGGTGCTTGTAGGAACGGTACGAGTTATAATAATGGTAAAAGGCAATAAAATTTTAAGTAGCGTCATAGGTTTTTTTGAAGCAGCGATAGCCATAACAGTTACCATAACTGTTATTTCAAATGCGGTAAAAGAAGGGATCAATATATTTATAATTTTATTTTATGCTTTGGGATTTGCCACAGGCCTCTTTCTGGGAATGCTAATCTCAAATAAGATATCAAAAGATGTGCTTAGCGTTAATGTTATAACAAGATATCCCGACAATTCCATCGCAGACGCACTCAGGGTAAACGGGTTTGGGGTAACGTGTTATAGCGGCAGCGGAAAAGACGGAGATTTAAAGATACTTAATGTGATCTGCAAGAAAAGTAACCTCGACAAATTGAAATCCTTGGTCAAAAAAATAGAT
>JAQUMQ010000261.1 GCA_028718045.1 Actinomycetota bacterium | reverse complement strand
AAAGCGACGAAGACATGACCAAATTAACATTTGCAGCTTTAAGCATTGCATCTGTCACGTATATACCTTTTGCGATACTTTTAAACTCGACAACAGCTAAGTTGATTTCTTTCTTTTCAAACATCTTTTTTTTATATTCATAAATAGTATTAAGTCCGGCACCCGCTCGAAAATGAAATTAATTATTTGAAATAACGATATGTTTATCGGTTATTTCTACCACTCTTCCGCTAATCGAAGCATGTATTTTTGAACCAAGGTTGCCATCAGGAATATCTGCAACCAATGCGCCTTCGCTTACCGTATCTTTTAACTTTACAACTGGTACGGAAGGTGCTCCTACATGCTGAGTTAAAAATAATTTGACCTCGTTTACTTTTATTTCCTCACACGATAAATCTGCATGGCTTTTGTATTCATCCAGCTCGATTCTTTTGATCAGCCTTGAAACCGGGACCTTTCTGAAATCTCTGAATTCATTTTCGGCAAGGGTTTTACGATGGTGAGGATTTTTTATACCCTTTTTTGCAAGCTCGACTTTTAAATAATTGAAAATAGAACGTGCCGATAAATCAACTACACAACTATAAAGCTCGCATAAACCACAATCGCAGCATAAATAAGCATAATCAAAATTGGAAATATTTTCTGTATTTATTTCATGCTTGTACATTCTTTTCATAAGCTCATCAGGAAAAAGATCATGTCCAAGAAGATATCTTGGGCATAAGTCTGTACACATTCTGCAACTTAAGCATATCGCCTGCGCTCTTTTCATTTGTTTGCTTATATCCCGTTTTTTCTGTGTAATAACTATGTTTGTTTCCGGTAAAATCAGAATAGCTTTTGTGGTTTTGCTGACTGCATGAACGCTGGGATCGACAAGCTTGCCGGTCATAGGACCACCGTCGATTACTCCATAATTATTAACAGTGGCTCCTCCGCATGCTTTTATCAATGCTTCTACCGGTGTTCCTATCGGAACTATAAGTGTCTTGGGAGTATTGACTGCACCGTTTACAGTTACAAATTTTCTGATCAAGCTCCTGCCTTCGATTGCATTTGCAACATTGACCAAAGTTTCCACATTTATTACTACAATACCTACATTTAGCGGTATCCCTCCTTCAGGCACAATCTTGCCTGTCACTTCGTTGACAAGGACCTGCTCATCGCCTGCAGGATAAAAATCCCCAAGCTTAAAAATATCAAACTTAAGATCACTTTGTTTAAAATCTTCCAAGGCTTTTACGGCATCTTTATTCTTCCCCTTTAATGCCATTATTACATTTTTTGCACCCGTGGATTGCACAGCCGCTTTTAAACCTTCATAAATTTTATCAAAGCATTTTTCGATAAGCTGCCTGTCGACATTTATCAAAGGTTCGCATTCCGCGCCATTTACGATTAATGTATCCACCTTGGCGCTTAATTTAACATGAGTTGGAAAACCTGCACCTCCAGCTCCTACTACTCCCGCATTTTTTATCAGTTCGACTATATTCAAACTCATGAAATTTCTCCTGCAAAGATGTTTCTTTTATTTTTAACTTACTGCTTTTATTTAATTTAAACTTAGCAATCAGCTTTCCAAATTATAATTCTCAAGATCTATTCTTTCAACTTTTGCTATTATTGCAGCATCGATATTTTTATGACGTGTAATTTCCGTGCGTTTTGCCGTGCTGCCGGTAACAATAAGACCGATCTCACCTTCTCCAAGGCCGACAGTATCGACAGCTATAAAAAACTCATGTTTGTCTTTTAAATCAGTATCGACAGCCTGCACCAACAGCAACTTAAAACCTTGGAGGCTCAGATCTTTTATTGTGGATGTCACGCTACCTATAATTTTTACGAGTTTCATATCAGCCTTTTAAAACTTTTCCGATTTTTTTCATATCTATACTGTCTATTAACCCCAATATACAACCTCTCAAAGGTATGCTTCTTTTTTGCATAACCTTACATATGGTTGAACCATCTTCTATCCAGTAAACCAGATTTCCTATCGCAGCATTCAAGTAATCCGCAACAATTATAGGTTTGCCTACAGCTTCTCCATCATGATCAATAGGTTGTATAACCGTCAGTTTAATTCCTTTAAGCTTTTCATGCTTTAAAGTCGCATATGCATTACCTATTATTCTTGCAATTCTCATTATAATTATCGTTTTATAACAGTTATTATCTTATAACAGATACATTTTAAAATTATCAGGATAATATAATTATCAGGCGACGTTTATCAGGTAATGCTATTTTATGTTTCTTGGTAAAATATTACAAGACACCATGTTGTTTTATATTTAGTCTTGTTAAGGATTAAATTGAGGGTTAAAAAACTATCATTTGGCAATTCGATTCAGCCCTTAGATTTCCTTATATGCCAAAAGGTTGTATATCTTCTCGTAAATGTAAATATATCACGGTCTTGAAAAGAGATTCCGTACTTGAGTTATAATCATCCGAGATTATTGCTGTTTTTTTAATCTATATATGCAATAACTTCGCCAACGGGAACTTCTTCGCCTTCATTCTTTAATATTTTTTTTATAACACCCGAACTATATGATTCCACTTCAATAGATACTTTATCGGTCATTACTTCAAAAAGGATTTCGCCTTCTTCTATTCTTTCCCCTTCTTTTTTATGCCATTTTTCGATAGTGCCTGTAACCATTGTCAGACCAAGTTTTGGCATCATAACTTCATACATCGCAACTCCTTAAGTTTAATATATAATAAGTTTTACAAAATAAAAATTAATTACCTGGGCATCAATCATATGTCCTTTGGAACTGATGGGATTAATTATTATATTTTTAACATTCATCATATTCGTTGAATAAAAAACCTTTTTATTTGTATGGCTTTCCAAAAATCACAAATATTTCAAAAATCAAAATCATAACGGTAAGTATGTACCTATACCTAGATCTAGTGCTTTCTTATAAATTATTGGTGCTACCGCTATGTCTTCGAGAGCTATCCCTAGATTAATGCAAATTATCCTTTCATTATCATTTTCTCTGGCTGGCTTCTTACCCATAACTATATCTCCAAGATCAGCATATGGTACCGGAGTTTCTTTAAAATAACCTTGTTTTCTATAATATTCCATTTGGCTACTATCACCGGTTGAAATTTTATCTGAGCTTTTTAAAGCATTTCCCATCCAGTATGAATCAAAATCCACAGGACTGGCAAATGCCCCTTTCGA
>JAQUMQ010000260.1 GCA_028718045.1 Actinomycetota bacterium | reverse complement strand
AATTCAATGACGAGGATTAATTCTTGGGCAAGAAAAAAGACAACTATTTCTTTAAAAAAGAAGATGATTATCTTGAAAACAAAAGACAATCAAGATATGAGGAAGATAAGGAGCGATACTCGGAAAACGAGGAATACGAGGGCAGATATCAAGGTAGCGGAAGAGACGGTGCAGATAAAAATGCTTCATATCGGAAAGATGATGTTGACGAGGAGGAAAAATCTGATTTTAGAACAAAAAAATATAAAGACAGATTTTCCGATGATTTTTTTCAAGATGAAGATTTTGATTATGGCGATGACGAAGATATCCCTTCCGGGGAAGATCCTGAGGATTATGCGACAAGGACTAAAAAAATAAGGCAGAGAAGGAAGCAAAGAAAGATTATTACATCCAGCATTTTAATAGCAATCCTTGTTATCGCAGTTGCGGTAGGCGTATTTTTCGCGTATAAGTTTATTAAAAATAAAATTTCGGAAGGAGCTAATGTTACAACAACTTCGGCTCAAACAATAAATGTTCCTTCAAATCTTCAATTAAGCGAAGATGTCAGTATGGTAATTGCGGGTGCAAGAGAAAACCTTCTTGAACCGGATATTAATTTTATCTTTTATTCTAAATTCGACAGTAAGGAAAGTAAATTAACCACCCTTGCGATTCCCATAAATACTCTTATGGATATACCTGGCTTTGGTCTCGAAAGCGCTGATAAAGCCGTAGAATATGGGGGTATGGATCTGCTTATTCTGACGCTTAAAAAAGCTCTAGGGATGAATATAAACAAATATTTTCTCATGGATGTTAAAGATATCACAGACAAATTCGGAGGAATCACTGTCAATCTCGACGAAGCTGTTACGATAAAAAATTTCGAAGATGAAAGCAGTATAGAGTTGACGCAAGGCGAAAATAAGCTGGACGGGATCAAAGCTGTCAGTTATTTAAAATACTTTAGCGGCAGCGAGAAAGATGTTGCCGTTAACTTAACTTCGCAGCAAAAAAAGGTTTTTGATGCTTTATTCTTGCAAATAGCAGGCAGCAGCGATAAAGATCTTGAAAAAAATTTGAATTCAATCAAAAATTATTACGATACCAATCTTACCGATACGGAAATATATCAGCTGATATCTACTGTCTCCAAATTAAAAGAACAAAATAACGCTATTTATTCTTTGGATGTTACTTCGGTTGAATTGGAAGGAGGCAATGTTTTTTATGTTCCCGATATTTCCAAGTTAAGTCAGATTTTTAATATTGACGCAAGTGAAACCACTCCGAGTTCTCAGATAAACGAAGTTACCGTGGATTTACAGGTTTTAAACGGTGTTGGTACCCCGGGGATTGCGGGGAAAGTCGGAGCATTGTTTAAAGATTTAAAGTATGATAATGGAACTGCAAAATTTAATCTTCTTCAAGCAAAAGATGCCGATAATTACAAATATACTGCGACCCAGATTATCGTAAATTCAAAGGACGCTTCTTATATGGCTATTGCGGAAGAAATAAAAAGCATTTTAAAGGTAGGCAATATAACTAAAAATGAAGAAGCTGCTACCCAAAATATCGTCATTATCGTAGGATCTGACTACGGAAAAACGGATGAAAGTTCGCAAACCACCCAGCAAGTTAGCAGTCCTGTCAAAATCAATATTTTAAATGGAGTTGGAGTGGCAGGGCTTGCAAAAAAAGCTAAAACGCAGCTTGAAAGCAAACTTAATTCAGAGGCAAAATTAATAGAGGTTACCGAAACGAAAGATGCCGATAATTTTAACTATGCTCAAACGGAAATATTGCTTTTTCAGAATACCGACGACATGAACAATATCGCTCAAAAAATCAAAGAAGAGCTTGGCGCAGGAACCATAAAATATATGGAAAATAATCCGGATAATGTCATGATAAGCATTATTCTTGGAAAAGATTATACCGCAAAGTGAGGATAAAATAATAAAAAAAAACGCTGATCCAAAGCCGGACGAGATTTTAAAAAAAGACTTAAAACTAAATAAGGATAATATAAAAGACATCGTTAAATATGTAGCAAGAATCGCTGATAAAAAAGGTGCTGAATATGTAAACATTCTTGAAATGAAAAACAGATTGGTCATTACTGATTTTTTTATAATAATAGGTGCCAGGAATATCAAGTCCACTACTTCGATGGTGGATGAGATAAAATTCAGACTAAAACAATATGACTTATCACCTTTGCATACCGCCGGACTGACCGAGGGTAATTGGATATTGATAGATTTTAATGATTTCGTAGTTCATGTTTTCACGGAAGAATTCAGGCAATTTTACGATCTGGAACGCTTATGGAAAGATTCAAAAACAATTGATTGGAAAAATTAGGTAGTTGCGATGCCCAAAAATTATACTTGAAAAACAGCCAAATAAATACCCTCAATTTTTTAAAATATATGGATATATATCTAAACTTCCTTAGATTTTTATTGATTTTTAAATTAAGATAGAGTTTTAGCGATTATTTTGAAAAATATCGATTTAATGCTAATAATTATTTTTTGATAAAAGCTTATTTTATGTTTTTTTAAAATATAATAATTCATAGCTGTATCTACAGTATTTTAACACAGAAAGGATTTTCTAAATTGCAGGATAATATAATCGAAAATTATAATCACAAACTTATTGAAGAAAAATGGAATGACCAATGGAGGAAAAATAAAATAAATGATCTTGCAAAAAACAGAAAAAATACAAAATTCTATTGTCTTGAAATGTTTCCATATCCTTCCGGGGAACCACATATGGGGCATGCAAGAAATTACACGATAGGAGACGTACTGGCAAGGTTGTATAGCGCGAAAGGGTATAATGTCTTACATCCCATTGGATTTGACGCATTTGGACTGCCGGCTGAAAATGCAGCTATAAAGAGCGGAATCCATCCGAAAGAAAGCACTTTTAAAAATATAGATAAAATGAGAATTGCCCTGCAGAAAATGGGTATGACATATAATTTCGATAACGAAATCATAACATGCGAACCCGATTATTATAAATGGACTCAGTTCCTTTTCCTTCTTTTGTTTAAAATGAATCTTGCGGAGAAAAAATCAGGTCCTGTAAATTGGTGTAATTCGTGTCAGACTGTTTTAGCCAATGAGCAAGTCATAAACGGTAAATGCGAAAGGTGTGACAGCGGGGTCGTAAGAAAGAATCTTTCACAGTGGTATTTTAAGATAACGAAATATGC
>JAQUMQ010000259.1 GCA_028718045.1 Actinomycetota bacterium | reverse complement strand
CTCGTTTGGAATAAAAAATAAAAATGAATCCGAAGAATACATAAGGTTGTCATTTGCAACAGGTCGTGACGAAATACTTAAAGGTCTTGAAAGGATGAAGAAAGCCATAGAGGGGAAGAGAAGATAAAAAAGGAGGTACAGGTTAAATGTATACGAGAGATTTAAATGGTTGTGAAGTAAATAAAGATATCTCAATTGAGGAACTTGAAACGATTGCCAGAAAAATGAGGGCTTATTGTATAACTGCAATAGCTTTAGCAAAGTCAGGACATACCGGTGGAGTAATGTCGATAATAGACATAGCTACCGCACTTTATTTTAAATTTTTAAGGCATGATCCTAGAAATCCTGAATGGGAAGACAGAGACAGGGTTTTTTGGTCTGCCGGACATAAAGCTCCAGCTTTGTATGCAGCTCTTGGTTTATCAGGTTATTTTGACATAAACGGAATAGTTAATCTAAGAAAGTATGGGTCAGGTTTCGAAGGCCATCCTAATAGATTTAAACTTCCGGGAATCGAAGCTTCCTCGGGCTCATTGGGTCAGGGGCTGGGTATCGCTGTAGGCTCAGCGTTAAACGCAAAAAAAACCAAAAAGAATTATAGGATATTTTGCATAATGGGAGATGGCGAACTTCAGGAAGGGAGCATATGGGAGGCAGCTATGTCGGCAAGTCATTATAAGCTTGATAACCTTACAGCAATTATTGATAGAAATAGACTTCAGATAGACGGTTGTGTTTCGGATGTAATGGAAATTGAGCCATTGAAAGAGAAATGGGAAGCTTTTGGGTGGAATGTGATTGAATGCAATGGTCATAATATCAAAGAAATTCTTGAAGCTTTTGGTTTGGCGTGTAGTTTTAAAAATGAGCCTTCGGTGGTTATTGCAAATACGATTAAAGGTAAGGGCATATCATTTACCGAAAACATCTGCTCATATCATGGAATGCCTCCAAAAGATGGAATAAGTGGCAAAGAATCGCTCGAGACTGCATTAAACGAGATAAACTGCAAATATTTTACAAATGAGTTGCTATGTAGTCTTTTGAAATCAGCGGCTGAGTATCAAGACAGTATTGACAATAAAATAAAAAGCTTAGAACCCAAGTTTTCAAAAAATTATTTTTGGAACCAGCAATCTGAAATGAAAGTTGAAATGTCACCAAACAGAGCTGGTTTTGGCAAGGGGCTTGAAGAAGCAGGAAAAGATCCTGATGTAGTTGTTCTCGGTGCCGATATAACGGAATCGATAAAAATGAGTTCATTTTATGAAAAATATCCTGAAAGAAAACAAAGATTTTATTCGATGGGAATAGCTGAGCAAAACATGACTGCCGTAGCTGCCGGATTTGCAAAAGAGGGAAGGATACCTTTTATTGGATCTTATGGGGTATTTGTTACGGGTAGAAACTGGGATCAGATAAGAACTACGATTTGTTATAATAATTATAATGTTAAAATCGTTGATGCACATGGCGGGATATCTGTGGGTCCAGACGGAGCAACTCATCAAGCGCTTGAAGATATATCGAATTTATACTATTTACCGCAAATGAAAATCATTGTCCCAGTCGATAGCATAGAAGCCAGAAAAGCTACGCTGGCAATAAAGAACACATATGGACCCGCAACCATAAGAATCGCACGAGAGGCAACTCCAATCGTTACAAAAGACGATACTTGTTTTGAGTTTGGTAAAGCAAATATAATACGTTACAGGGAAACAAGCAAAAGGTTTGTTGATGCTTTTGAGATTTTTCTATCCGATGGATACATTAACGAGAATGAAGATATAACGATTATTGCGTGCGGACCCATTTTGGCAGAAGCAATGAGAGCGGCATATATTTTAAAAGAAGAATATGATATAGAAACAAGGATTATAAACCTTCATACAATTAAACCTTTAGATGAAAGTGCAATAATTAAAGCAATGAAAGAAACTAATTTAATAGTGACCTGTGAAGAACATCAGAAAGGTGGTTTCGGAAATATAATAGCAGGTACATCTGCGAAAAACAGGAAGGCTAATGAACCATTTGCTTTAAAAATGATTGGAGTAAATGACAGATTTGGTGAATCTGGTCAACCATGGGATTTAATGAAGATATTTGGACTAACGGCAGAATTCATAGCAAACGAATCTAAAAAACTAATAGAGGAAAACCAAAGTGTTTTGCATATGATTAAAGGTTAGATTATTTTTTAAAGTTGTTTATAGGCGGGAAGGAGTTATCGGTTTAAAACAGATACTCCTTCCCTTTTGCTTAAATATTATACCGACATAGATAAAACTGATACAGATAAAGCTTGAGCTATGCGATGCATTGTTATAAAATTTTCTGTGATGCATTAATGTTGCAGATAGCGGGATTTTTCTTAACAGTTTTTAATTAAGGAGCTTTTATGGATTTTCTTGAGAAAGTCAAACCTATTGAAAAATTTATAATAATAGATCAGGTGATAGAAGAAATTACCGAAATGATCGAAAAGGGATATTTGAAACCGGGAGACAACCTTCCGGGAGAAAGGGTGCTTTCAGAAAAACTTGGTATCAGCCGGACTTCACTCAGGCAGGCTCTTAAGGCTTTAAATGTAATAGGTGTGCTTGAAATATCTACAGGAAAAAAGACATTCATAAAGAATTCCTTTTCAGATATTCTTACAAATCCGTTCAGGTTTATAAAAGCGATTCATTCCATAAAGCTTAAAGAAGTTTTTGAAGCAAGGAGGATTTTAGAAGAAGGGCTCGCGCAGAAAGCTGCCATGAAAGCTGAAGATAATGATATAAAAAGATTGAAATCTTACATAGATGAAGCTGAGAAAAACCTCGAAAATAAAAGTGAATTTATTTATTCGGAATTTAAGTTTCACCAATATATTTTTAATATCGCAGATAATAAAATATTAGATGCGGTAATGAATTCGCTTAATGATCTTTTACTGGTTTTGGAAAAATATGAAAAAGACTATTTAACATTGGAAGACAGAAAAATCTCTCTCGATCAACATAAAAAAATTTATGATGCAATAAGCATGAGAAATGCGGATAAGGCAAGACTTGCCATGCATAATCATCTTGATACGATGGAACTTAGATTGCAAAAAATGGAAAAGTCAGGAAAAGGTTAAAGGCGTAATGAAAAGCCAAAAAGAGGTATACGATTTAACTGAAAAAACAATCAATGTTGCATTGAAAAGATCGTTAGAACTACACATCAA
>JAQUMQ010000258.1 GCA_028718045.1 Actinomycetota bacterium | reverse complement strand
CTGCAAAAAGATCATACCATCTGTCGTGAGGAAACTGGGCAGATAATATGGTTGAGGCCCTGCTGTAGCGGGCTTCAGCAATTTCCAGTATATCCCTGCTTTCCTCAAGGCTATAAGATTTAAGTCCTACGTCATCAAGTATTAAAAGTTTAATATTTTTAAGCCTTTCCATAAAACTAATATAATCTTTTGACTCTTTAGCTTCCTGCATTAATAAAAGAAGCTCTGGAATTCTGTAATAAGCCACCCTGTAGCCGGCTCTTGCCGCACAGTTTCCTAAAGCACAGGCTATAAAAGATTTTCCTGTGTTATGTAAAGATTTACATATGACCGGTTATGACAAGTATTTGGTTATGTAAAGTTTTTACTGGTATTAAGATTAATAACAGTGATTTTTCAGCAAAAAACTTTACATAACTATTCAACCTATTTAATACAATTCTTTTAACCACGCCATTAAAGATTTATTTTTTTGCCATGAAGGTATATCACCTGCAAAAGCATATGAAGATGCTTTTTCCAAAGCTTTTCTTTTCATTTCTCCGTCAATACGTGCATAAATTTCACTGGTTTGAACACTGACATGTCCCAGTAAATCTCTAATATATATTAAATCCACTCCAGCTTGAAGCCAATGGACAGCGCGGGAATGCCTTAGGCAGTGAGGCGAAACGGTTTTTGGTATTAGCCCAGGTTGCTTTTCTCGAACCATATCAGCATATTTTTTTAGAATATGTGTTATGCCTTGCCGGGTTAATTTTTTTTGTGAATGATTTGTAAATAGAAGTTCCATTCTTTTAGAAGACTCCATCAAAGAAAAATCTTTAAGATACTGACAAAGTAATTTAACAACAGGAGCCTCCAGTGGTACAAATCTACTTTTACTGCCTTTTCCTGTAAGCTTCACAAGGGAACTATCGTTATACATGACATCTACTACTCTAAGATCTGCTATTTCCTGTACACGACTTCCGGTTGCATACATTAAGCTTAGAAGCACAAGGTGTTTTCGGCCGCTTTCTGTATTTATATCAGGTTTTAAAAGAAGTGCTTTAATTGCCTCTGTCGACAAGAAATTTACTGTTTTCTGTGGATGTTTTTTAAATGGTATTGATAAAATTTCCTGAAACTGGTACATGTTCTCCGGCATTTCCCTTTGAAGATACAAATAGAACGAATGAATTGCTGCCAACCTTAGATTTCTTGTAATAACAGCACAGCCTCGTTCATTTTCAATCCATAGCAAAAAACGCAATATGAAATCTTTGTCAATTAAAGATAACTTTAATTTTTGCTCTTTTATACTTTCCTTATCTCTTGCAAATAGCAGCAGCAGTTTGAAAGCATCCCTGTAAGCCGAAATAGTATTTACGCTGCAACCTTCAATACCCGGCAGGTATTTCGATAGAAAGTTTGTAAGATAATATGCGAAATCAGTAGGATTCAACTTTATACACCTCCGGATAAACATATGAAGTGATGTTGCCGGTGCGCTTGATTATGTCGGGATATAATTCTTCTGTTAACCTAAGATATTTTTCTGTTGCTCTTATTGAACTATGTCCCAGATAGGTTGAGAGTATAGGAAGTGCGCAGTAGAGGTCTATTCCTTTCCTTGAGATTTCTTTTAATGAATGACAGCAAAATACATGACGAATGTCATGAAGCCTCGGTCCCTTGCCTCTTCCACCGTAAGGTATTTTGCTTGACCAGAGAATCTCACGAAATCTGGAGTATACTGTACATTTACTTCGCTTGCTACCGTTTCTGTTCTTAAAAAAGTAGTCATTTCCTGATGAGTTCTTGTGCACCTCTTTATGAAATCTCCTGCACACAGAATTTAAAGAATCTGACATAGGGGTAATCCTGTCCTTATCATTTTTTGATTTTTTTATGGTAAGAACACCCTTAGCTAAATCTACATCTTTAACTTTTAAATTAAGAGCTTCAGATATTCTAAGGCCACAACCATATAGCATTCTAAATAGTACTGGATAAACAACAGCGCTATTGTAGCGGGAGTTTGGTTTTAGTCTGTCAGCCTCTTTAAAAATCCTTGAAATCTCATCGTGTGTAAATATGTATGGGACAAAACTCGATTGGCATTTTGAAGCTTTGGCCACAGTCGGAATATATGCTTGGTAGCCTTTCTCATTTAAATACAACGCAAACTGTTTTAAATCGCTTACCCTGTTTGCATTATTCTTGGGTGTCTCATGGGGGCGTTTACTGCAATATTTCTGAATAACTTCTTTTGAGAGCTTATTTTCTGTAAGTCCAAAGCCAACTAAAAACTTGATAAACCTACCCAAGCTTTCCTCGTTTGATTTGTATTTATAGCCCTGCACACGCTTGTAGGATATGAACTTCTCAAGAATCTTTTTTAATAAAGTTATATTTTCATTGTTGATGTTGTCCATAATTTAAACCTCCATGGCAAAATTGCCAATCTCAGGTACATCAAGTGCGCATTCTCTTAAGTGACAGACATCAATTTTTAAATATACCTTGGTGGTCTCCGTACTTGTATGAGACAATATTTCAGATATTACCGGCAGAGGAACTCTGTTTTCCAACATTAAACTGCTAAGAGAATGCCTTAATGCATGAGGCCCGTGTTTTTTGCCTTGCGGTATGTGAATTTTAGCTCTTTTCATATATTTATTAACAATTTCATAAAGAGAATGGTTGTGCAATTTTACTGGAGGATTTTCGATCCTTAAGAAGACATATTTGAGTGAAACTGTCGGACGGAAACGCAGATAATCAATGATTGCATCACCGACTTCATTTAGTAGCGGCAGTTGCAATGATTTTTCTGTTTTTTCCTGGACTATTTCGATTAAATTCTTCTCCCAGTTCAAGTTACTAAAGGTCAAACTGCAGATATCTGAAGAACGTAGTCCCAGCCTTGCGGCAAGAAGGAGCATTGCATAATCGCGCTTTCCTTTTAAATTGCATCTGTCTATGCAGCTAAGGATCTTTTCTACTTCATCTTTTGAATACGTGGAGGGTATCGTATGTTCTCTGCTTAGTCTAATTGATGGAACCACAAACGATAAATTCTTATCGGTGCAGCCTTTGTCATGAATAAAAGATAAAAAACCACGCAGACATGTAAAGGTATCCCTGATTGTTGCTGCAGTGTATTTTGTTGAAAATTGGATGAAACCATTAACATGAGAAGCATCCAATTCTTCAAGCTTTCTCAGTCCAATATCATGCAGATAATTAGT
>JAQUMQ010000257.1 GCA_028718045.1 Actinomycetota bacterium | reverse complement strand
TATAACAAGATATCCCGACAATTCCATCGCAGACGCACTCAGGGTAAACGGGTTTGGGGTAACGTGTTATAGCGGCAGCGGAAAAGACGGAGATTTAAAGATACTTAATGTGATCTGCAAGAAAAGCAACCTCGACAAATTGAAATCCTTGGTCAAAAAAATAGATCCGAAAGCGATGGTTACAAGTCATACGCTTGAGGGTTTGAGTGGCGGTTTTATATTTGATATAAAAAGCAGGATTTAAACAATTTTCGTATTCTACAAAAGCATGTTTTAAAAGAATTTTAAAAAAGATTGCGCAACTTAAAAAAATTTGCATGAATGACTTTGATTTTTGATAATTATAATTTGTTTTTACACGTTAAAGCATTGACTGCGCTTATAATCTTTGCATATACCAAAAACAAAATCAAATCATTTTTTTATGCTAAATTATTGACAATATTGTAAAATATATATAATGTTATACTTGTCTAACTTAGTAATATATACCTAAGTTTATTATATTAATATAACTAATATTTATAGGGACAGGTTCGATGTTTTTATTTCACCGAAAATTAAAAAGGCGTTACCATCCAGACTTGGAACAGATTAAAAGTAATTGGATAGCACTATCGGAAGCACAGATAGAAAAGCAATATAAAATAGAAAAGATTTATGGCGGTAATTTTTTCAATATGCGGCTTTTATCCTTAGGGTTCATACCCGGTGAACAAATCATGGTTGTTAACCGTTACGGAAACGGGCCCATAACAGTCAATGTCAAGGGCAATAAAATAGCGCTTGGCAGGGGAGCTGCCGCAAAGATCATGATAAGTGAAGTAGGAAAAAATGCTTAAAGAGTTGACAGTAGCACTTGCGGGCAGCCCCAATTCAGGTAAAACAACGATTTTTAACAGCATTACGGGCAGCAGGCAACATGTAGGGAATTATCCGGGTGTTACGGTGGAAAAGAAAACCGGCAAAAAAAAACACAAAGATTATATGATTAATATCATAGATTTGCCTGGAACTTATAGCCTTACTGCTTATTCAATGGAAGAAATCGTTACCCGAAATTATATAATAGATGACAAACCCGATGTCGTGGTTAATATAGTTGACTCCTCGAATCTGTCAAGAAACCTTTATCTGACGACACAGTTAATAGAACTCGACGTTCCGATGGTAATAGTTTTTAATATGGCCGATATCTTGATGAAGGTTGACGATAAAGTTGATTTGGAGCTGCTTTCGAGATTGTTTGGTTCTCCGATAATTTTAACGGTTGGCAATAAAAGCAAAGGGATAAACGAACTTCTGGAGAAAATAGTTCAGGTTTACAATAATGTTCCTGAAAGAAAAAAAGTTCTGATAAAATACAATGATGAAATAGAAAATGAAATAAACAAAATTGAGAACCTCCTTAAAAAAGCACGCAGCTTAAATAAATTTAATCTGAGATGGCTTTCAATAAAATTGCTTGAACGAGACGTTGAAGTTATAAAATTTTTGAGGAATACGCTTAAGACCGGCGAATTCAATGATCTGCAAAAATTTCTGGATCATTCTATAAACCATATCACGAATGTTATGCGGGATTCACCTGATATATTAATAGCCGAAGCACGATACGGATTCATTAACGGAGCATTAAGAGAATCTATAGTCGAAAAGAAAAGCAGCGAAGTATCTGTAAGCGACAAAATTGATCAGGTATTGATCAACAGGATTTTAGGACTTCCTATTTTTATATTTGTAATGTGGATTATGTTTCAAATTGTTTTTAAGCTGGGAGATTATCCTGTAAGTTGGCTTGAATTAGGTTTAAATAAACTCGTAGTTTTTCTGGCGGGAGTAATGCCGGAAGGTTTGCTTAAATCATTGATAATCGATGGAATTATCGGTGGAGTTGGCGGAATTTTGGTTTTTACGCCCAAAATAATGCTGCTGTTTGTTTTTATTGCTTTACTTGAGGATAGCGGTTATATGGCGCGGGCTGCATTTATAATGGATAGGATAATGCATAAGATAGGGCTTCACGGTAAATCGTTCGTACCCCTTCTTATTGGTTTTGGCTGTACCATACCGGCTTATATGTGTGGCAGGACTCTTGAAAACAAAAGCGATAGACTCATAACGATGCACATAAATACATTTATGAGTTGCGGTGGAAGGCTTCCTATATATATTCTTTTTGCGGGAACGTTTTTCCCGAAAAATTCGGGTAATATTATTTTTTCGGTATATCTGATTGGAATTCTTATGGCAATAGCGATGGCTAAATTGCTCAGAACAACAAGGTTTAAGGGAGAAGCCGAGCCTTTTGTTATGGAATTGCCTCAATATCGTGTTCCCACAGTAAAAGGAGTATTAATACATATGTGGGAAAGAACATGGCTGTATATAAAAAAAGCAGGGACAGTAATTTTGGCGTTATCAATAATAATGTGGGTTCTTTTTACTTTTCCCATGATAGGAAATAATTACTCCAGTAATTATCAGGATCAGTTAAAGAATTTTGAAAACTCTTATTCTGCGGGGGAGATAAATAAAGACTTATACGAAAAAAAAGTCACGGAAATAAAAAAGGAAATGGCAGTAGAAAAAATAGA
The DNA here is from genome assembly GCA_028718045.1 of Actinomycetota bacterium. Classification (GTDB taxonomy): domain Bacteria; phylum Actinomycetota; class Humimicrobiia; order Humimicrobiales; family Humimicrobiaceae; genus JAMDDL01. Next base: position 647 of record JAQUMQ010000257.1, on the reverse strand, counting down.
ATATTCAGCGGCAGGCAGGATAGGCCATTTTATAGAACCGGTCTTTAGACCACTTGGTTTTGATTGGAAGCTTTCGCTAGCATCTATTTCCGGAATGGCAGGAAAAGAAGTAGTTGTTTCGACTATAGGGACTTTGTTCAGCATAAGCAAGACCGAGAAAAGCTCTTCCGATGTAAAAGCCTCGTTACGCGGGCAATATAATTCTTTGGTAGGTTATAATTTCATGATTTTTTCGCTTTTGTATTTTCCATGCATAGCAAGCCTTGCGGTTTTAAAAAGAGAAGCCGGTGTGAAAGAAATGTTTTTTCAGATTGGGTTTACTTTATCGCTTGCCTGGCTGGTTTCTCTTATAGTGTATCAGACAGGAAGAATTTTCATGTAAAATCATGTATAAAATTATTGAAATAGCTTTAATAATTATTATAGTGGCAGGTTCGATTGTTCTGTCTGCAGTAAGCTTAAAAAAAGAATTAAGCGGTAAATGCAATTGCGAGAGTTCTTGTGAATCTTGTAGGATTAAAGACAGTTGCCGGGATAAAGAATCAAAAAAACAAAAATCAAATATCGACGGGAAATAAATTTTTTATAAGAATTGCCAAAAACAATAAATTTTTTAAAAATGGTCAGAAAAGAATTAAATGAAAGAA
>JAQUMQ010000256.1 GCA_028718045.1 Actinomycetota bacterium | reverse complement strand
CATTTTCAACAATCGTAACCCCGATAGTAGATCCTTCTCTCGAAGTTTTTACGATCAAAGGATAGCACACGCGATTTTCGATATCTTTTTTTATGCTGTCGAAATTCAGATTTGCGCTGAAATTTAAGTTGGTGTATTCCGGCGTCGGTATATTATCCAAAATGAAAATTTTCTTGGAAAATATTTTATCTATTGCCAATGAGCTTGCAAGAATGCCGGAACCTGTATATGGAATTTTAAAAAGCTCCAGTAACCCCTGAACCGAACCGTCTTCCCCGTATTTGCCATGCAAAGCCAAAAATGCAATATCTATCTTGTTAAAAACCGATATATTGTCACCTTTAAAATCTATGAATTCAGTATCGTAATCCATTGATAAAAGCGCTTTATAAATGCTTTCTCCGGTTTTAAGCGATATCTCTCTTTCTGAAGATATGCCGCCGCAGATTACTCCTATTTTTAACTCGTTTTTTTTACCGGAAATCCTTAAATTTTTAAATTCATTTTTTATGTAATCAGTTTTCAAATCCAACTAACTTCACCTCGTGCTCTAATTTTATTTTATATTTCTCACTTACAAGCCCTGCTACTATTTTCGATAAGTTATGAATATCATCCGGTGTAGCTTTTCCGCCGTTTTCAATAAAATTTGCGTGTTTTGTCGAAATAACTGCTCCGCCATAAGAAAAACCTTTTAATCCAAGGTTGTCGATAAGCTCGCCTGCGGTTTTTCTTGAAGTCAGGGGATTTTTAAAAAAACAACCGCAGTTAAAAGTACCCAACGGTTGGTTTGTTTTTTTCTTTAAAATATTCTCTCTTATATTTATATATATTAACTCCTTATCAGCCCTTTCTTTTTTCAAAAAGACCTTTGTTATAACGACAAGATTATCTATATTTAAAAATCTATAACCGTAATTATGAGATTTCAACCGTATTTTTTCTTTTATGATTTTATTTTTTATAACTTTTAAGCATTCGATGCTCTCGACATAATCGCACAAGCTTTCGATTTGGGTTCCGCAATTTCCCGACACGGCGCCTCCAATCGTACCCGGAATACCAGCAAGAAAAGAAAAATCATATTTGTTTTTAGCGCATCTTATTACAAATCTACCCAGATTACAGGAAGCCCCGGCTATTATATGACTGTCTTCGAATTCAATATAATCAAACATTTTTCCAAGTTTAATCATTATTATGTTGCCGCAACTTCCTATCAGAGTGTTTGAACCCCGGCCGATAATATAATAATTTATTTTGTATCTTTCCAAAAAAGAAAGTAAATAAAACAAAGCATCTACGGAATTCGCTATTATAAAAATAGGACATTTCCCTTTTAATCTGAAAGTCGACAGATTTCTGGTTTCATAATCAAAAAATACGTCGAGGTTCTTAACCTTGTTTATGGATAAAAAACTTTTTATTTCAGTGATTTCCATTTATAAAATATTTTAAATCATAATTTTTTTTATTTAAATTTGTAAATTAGCAGGATTTAATCAAGTCATCCGAAATTCTTGTAACATCTCCTGCCCCCATTACCAGGACTATATCATTTTCACAGATTATATTTTCCAAGAAATCTTTAACGTCGACAAGCTTAGGGATATAAACAAGCCTTTTATTGAAATCATTTTCAATTAAAAAATCTACTATGAATTTACTGTTTATACCGGGTATAGGGCTTTCACCGGAAGAATAAATATCTGTTATAACCAATATGTCGGTCTTATCAAAGCAACCGTTAAACTTATCATACAAAGCTTTGACTCTCGAATATCTGTGAGGCTGAAAAACCGTAATTATCCTGTTTCTTTTTAAGTTGTTTGCGGCATCCAGCGTAGCCTTCACCGCAGAAGGATGATGCGCATAATCATCTATAATGGTTGCTCCGAATTTTACTCCCCTTTTTTCAAACCTCCTTTTTACTCCCTTATAGCTTTCGATAATTTTTATGCTCTGATTCAAATCAAGACCAAGCTTAAACGCAACCGATAAGGCAGCAAGACTGTTTTTTATGTTATGTATCCCTGGAACATTTAATCTTACCTTCGTTTTTACTTCATTGCCACATATAGTAAGAGAAAAAACCGATCCGAAATCATTTAAGACGATATCCTGGGCATACATGTCGTTTTTATCGGAAATTCCGTACTTGAAAATATTTGAATTTTTTAAACCGGAAAGCATGTCTTTGGATATCTCATCCCCGTTTAATAATAAAAACCCATCTTCTTTAGTGTTATTCATAAACTTAACAAAACTTTGTTTCAAACTGTCATAATTTGGATAATAATCCATATGATCTTCCTCTATATTGGTAACGACACTTATATAAGGCTTGTATTTCATGAATGATCCGTCGCTCTCGCATGCTTCTGCCACTACGTATTCGCCCTCACCGTAACTTGCATTCGTTCCAAGTTCATTAAGCTCACCGCCTATAACGATAGTGGGGTTTAAACCGGAGTGTTTTAGAATCATTGAAACCATCGAAGTTGTTGTCGTTTTCCCGTGCGTACCGGCAACCGCTATACCTTTTTTGTTGTTTAAAATCCAAGCAAGAGCATCGGACCTGCTTAAAAGACATTTATTGTTTTTCTTTGCGGCTTTCATTTCTACATTATCGGATGATATGGCTGCGGAATATATTACCGCCTCAAAGTCATCTATGTTTTTGGCATTATGTCCTATTGATACCTTTATTTGAGAATTTCTTAAGATATTGACATACCTTGACTCTTTCAAATCAGAGCCGCTGACATTAAAACCCATGCCCTTAAGCACCAACGCAACGGCACTCATACCTGCTCCGCCTATTCCGATCAAAAAGTAACTTTTATAATTTTTTAAATCTTTTTTATCCACAACCAACACTTTCTCCTACAAGATATTCTGTAATAATCTTATGACCGTTAATAAAATCCATATCGATTCTTTTATATTTTAATTCATTATAAATTTTTTTACTTTCCTTTTCTAAATTATCGATAACTCTTATCAGACTTTCGCAGTCGAAATCATCGTCCTTGATTATTATGGCTTTCCCTCTTTTTTCCAAGAAATCTGCGTTAAAATATTGATGATTATCTATTGCCCATGGATAAGGTATTAATATTGCCGGAATATTGCAATATGCGATTTCCGCAACTGAATTCGCACCCGACCTGGATATAATCAAATCAGTTATATTGTAAATTTCGTCCATTTCATTTATGTAAGGATAAACGCTTACCGGTAAGCCTTTATC
>JAQUMQ010000255.1 GCA_028718045.1 Actinomycetota bacterium | reverse complement strand
AGCATGTTGACGATACCCGGAGCATCGCAACCGGGAAGTATTTGCTCATCCGTAAAAGCTTTATGCCCCAAGTCGAGCTTATATTCGTATTTTGGGACATATATTACGATTTCAAATCTTGATGCGCCGAAGATTTTTTCGCATTCAGGATCGGAGCTTGGTAGGTCGAATAATTTTATTTTTTCGTCTTTTAGGTAGCTGATATCCGAACCGTTTGAAGTATCGATTATGGTTACATTATTTCCGGTTTTTGCAAATTTTTTTGCAAGACTTATGCCTATAGTACAAAAACCTCCGCTAATCAATACTTTCAACGAAACCTTCCTTCAAGATTAATGATTTTTCTTTAAAACATTTTACACTTTAATAATTTTAAAATGAAGCATTGTATAAATAGAATTATATTCTGAATAGCACACGGATTTGATATGTCATTTTAAATGAGAAATAAAACCGCCAATGCGACTCCTGCTTTTAAGTGGCTTACGGGTTTTTTATTGGTTTGAAAAAAACTAAATATGGCAATTTTATTCGGGTGTTTATGGCTTAAAAGTTTTTTGCTGCAAATTCCGATAAACTTTTGCTTCAATTCGAAATAAATTATAAAATCATTTTTTAGTATAGAATTTTTTATTTCTGGATATAATTAACATGAAAAATTAAAATAAGGCTTATGAAGATACCCTTCGGAGATTTATCGAGGCAGTACAAAAAATATAAAAAAGAGTTTGACCATATAGTTTCGGAGGTATTGGCAAACGGAAGCTTTATTTTGTCGGAACATCTTTTGAGTTTTGAAACCAATTTCGCAAATTATTTAGGTTCAAAGTTTGCTGTCGGAGTAGGATCGGCTACCGAAGCGCTTTTTCTTGCCTTGAAAGCCATAGGTATAAAAGATAAAGACGAGGTAATAACTGTAGCAAATACCGCGGTTCCGACAGTTTCTGCCATAGATTTTGCTGGTGCGACTCCTGTTTTTGTCGATATTAAAAAAGATACCTACAACATCGATCCCGAATCGATCAAAAACAGGATTACTTCCAAAACGAAAGTTTTGATGCCCGTTCATTTGTATGGAAATCCATGCGATATGGGGAAGATAATGCAAATTGCGCATGACTGTAACCTTAAAGTAATCGAAGATTGTGCTCAGGCACACGGAGCGGAATATAAAGGCAAAAAGGTCGGGACTTTCGGGGATTTTGGTGCCTTTAGTTTTTACCCTTCGAAGAATCTGGGAGCCAACGGAGATGCAGGCATGCTTGTTACGGACAGCGAGGAACTGGCAAAAAAAATAAAGCTTCTTAGAAATTACGGCTTTGAAGATAGATACAAAAGCATACTCAGAGGATTTAACAGCCGTCTCGACGAAATCCAGGCAGCTTTTCTTGATTTCAAATTGACGAAACTTGACGAGTGGAACTTGCGAAGAAAACAAATCGCAAAAAGATATATGAATGAATTAAGCAAGCTTCCCATAATACTTCCTTCATATCCTTCCGATAACAAGCATGTATTTCATCTTTTTGTCATAAGAGTTTCCCAAAGAAAAAAATTTATGAATTTCCTATCGAGAGAGGGGATAAGCACAATTATTCACTATCCCGTTCCGATACATTTGCAGCCGGCTTATGAATATTTGAATTATGAAAAAAAAGATTTGCCGGTAACGGAAAAATTAGCAAAGGAAATAGTCTCCATTCCCATATTTCCCGATTTGGAAGATAGAGAAGTCGAATATATAATAAAAAGCATCAAAAAATTTTATAACTGAATTTATTATGTTGACGATAAAAATAAAATCATTATTATTTTAGAAGTCGAATATCATAGGAAAGATGCTTATAAGGAAAGATGCTTATAAGCATTATTGAAATTATAAATATTGGCAAACAAGGAGGGCGATCTTGACATTGATAGAAGGCGTGAAAACAAAAAAACTGAAAGTTATCTCTGACGAACGCGGTAGGCTTATGGAAATGCTTAGGTCGGACGACGATCTGTTTATTAAATTTGGCCAAGCTTATATGACAACAGCATACCCCGGAGTCGTCAAAGGATGGCATTATCACAAGATACAAACGGATTCCTTCATTGTCGTAAAAGGGATGATGAAAGTTGTATTATATGATGGCCGCAAGGATTCCAAAACTTACGGGCAGATAAATGAGTTTTTTATGGGAGAACACAACCCTATTTTGCTTCAGATTCCGCAATACGTTTACCATGGTTTTAAATGTATAAGCGAAGAAGAGGCAATATGCATCAATCTGCCGACCGAAACCTATAAATATGATGAGCCTGATGAATACAGAATTGCACCACATGGCAAGGAAATCCCGTATGAATGGGGCAGAAAAGACGGATAAATAAGTATGAAAATCGATTTGAAAACGGGATAATTTTAAAACAATAAACAAAAAAATAGTTTGGAGGAATCTTGACTGAAAGAGAGTTTAAGACAATACTGGTAACCGGCGGGGCGGGATTTATTGGCAGTAATTTTATTCATTATATGGTCAAAAAATATCCGGAATATAAAATTATCAATCTTGATAAGTTAACTTATGCGGGCAATCTCGAGAATCTGAAGTCTGTGGAAGATAGGCCTAACTATAAATTTATAAGGGGAGATATTTCTGATATAAAAATAGTGGGAGAGATATTTAACGGCAATAAGATTGATGCAGTGGTTAATTTTGCCGCAGAGTCGCATGTAGACAGGTCCATAGACGATCCGGGGGTATTCATACAAACAGATGTTTATGGCACTTTCGTATTGCTTGAAGCGGTTAAGAACCATAAGACCAGACTTTTTTTTCAGATAAGCACCGATGAGGTTTACGGTTCGATTCTAAGCGGTTCATTTAAAGAAGGAGATCCCCTTCTTCCAAACAGCCCTTATTCGGCATCGAAAGCCGGAGCAGAAATGATAGTGCGGTCATTTTACAAAACTTACGGTACGCCGATTGTAATAACAAGAACATCCAACAATTTCGGACCGTTTCAGTTTCCAGAAAAAGTAATACCTTTGTTTGTCACAAACCTTATAGATGATATAAAAGTACCTCTTTATGGTGATGGTCTTAATGTGAGAGACTGGATTTATGTCGAGGACAACTGCAGGGCAATCGATATAATTCTCCATAAGGGTGAAGTGGGTGAAATATATAATGTCGGAGCAGGAAACGAAAGGTCTAATATCTGGATAACCAAAAAACTGCTGGAGCTTACGGGAAAACCCGAATCAATGA
>JAQUMQ010000254.1 GCA_028718045.1 Actinomycetota bacterium | reverse complement strand
ATGATCATAACGATGCATGTGTGTCGCGGAAATTACTGTTCGATGGGGGCAGCAACGGGTGGTTATGAGCCTATCGCGGAAGTATTGCTTGGAACCGTCAAGGTCGACGGTTTTTATCTGGAATTTGACAATTGCCGTACAGGAGATTTTAAACCTTTGAAATTTATAAAAGACAAACAGGTGGTTTTAGGCTTGGTAAGCACAAAAACAAGTGATCTCGAAAGCAAAGAAGATATCATAAAACGAATCGGGCAAGCAGTGCGTTATATCGATATAAATCAGATTTGCTTAAGTCCTCAATGCGGCTTTGCATCCGCAGAAGAAGGAAACATTATGACAGAAGAACAACAATGGGATAAAGTCCGTCTCGTAAAAGAAATAGCGGACGTAATTTGGGAGTAATTTATCAAAAAGGGAGTAACTTATCAAAAAATGTATTATCTGGATTTGATAGGAACATTTGCATTTGCCATAACAGGTGCTTTGAAGGCGAAAGGCAGGGACATGCATCTTTTCGGAGCACTTTTTTTAGGTACGATCACTGCGATCGGCGGCGGAACGATCAGGGATTTGATAATAGGCAGAACCCCGTTATTTTATCTTGAAGATCCCAATTACTTGATAGCGGCAATTGTCGCAAGTGCCTTGACATATTTTGTTCCGACTTTTTTTAAAAAGTGGTACTCTTTTTTTAGGTTTATAGATTCGATAGGACTATCGGCATTTATAATAATCGGCGTTTCAACTACATATACCTATTTGTTTAATGCCGAAGGCTTTACCATTATTTCGTTTCTTGCCTCGATTCTTCTTGGAATGATGACAGGTTTTGGCGGTGGTGTCGTAAGAGATGCAATTATGGGTGATGTGCCGCTATCTCTTAAAAAGGATTCCAATTATGTAACGTCAGCTTTTTTAGGCTCGCTTTCTTTTTATCTGTTGATGTTTGTTAATATCACCTTAGCGATAACTTTTTCAATAACGGTTACCCTTTTTTTTCGCGAGATAATTTCTTCTTTTGGATTGTATAAAAAAATCTTTAAAAAGCATGAAAGAAACGGGGTTATTCTTTAATCTGCCTTTGATGCATCCCAGCATAAATATTTAAGATATATCCTGTTAAAGTATATCCTGTTAAAGGTTTTTGCTCAATATTATGGCCAAGGTGAGAAGAATTTTTATTCTTCAGAGCTGCATACGGATAAATCTAGCCTTTTTGAAAGGAAAGCAAGGAAGGTGAAATCTATGATTTTTAATTTTCCCGTATTTTTTATATCAAATCCTATGCTTTTTCTGCCAATGATTTTAATAAGTTTAATTATTGATTAAATCAAGCCATTACCTCGCTTTTCTTTATCATCTCTATCTTTTTTTAAAAAAATTACTTTTTTGTAACGTTGCTTAAAATAAATTCGTTTATAAATATAAAAATATAAAATCAAAAACATAAAAAGTGAAAGGAACAGATATGTGGAAAAAAATAATGCTTGGTTTTATCGTAGGAATTGTCGTTTTGACTGTTGGCGCAGGCACAATATATGCTTATCAGAAAAATTCTGATAAAGAAAATGCAGCTATAACAGCTAAATATACAGGTTATGGGAAAAGTATGGAAAACCGTAAAATGAGTGATTGCGTAAACTATGATTGTACTTACGAAAATTGTCAAAATCGATATTGCAAGACGGAAAACAATTGCTATTGTTACAGCAACGGTGAAAATGGTTACTGCAGGCAAAACAACTATTGCCACAGCAATAACAACGAAGACCAGCTTACCGGTCAAAACCGTAAAATGAATAAGGAAAACAATAGACAGTGCCATAGATAAAAAATATTTTTTAAAAAAATCGAATTGTTCGGAAAGTATGTGAGTTCAATGAAAAAAAATATATTTAAAATAAAACTTGGAATTGATTTGACAATGATTGCAGCATTTCTCGTAAACATGTTTACAGGGCTTGCGATGTTTTTCGGGCTAGTTTCTGGTGGCGGTAAACGATATAATGGCTTTGCGAAATTCAATACATCAAATCTTTTCGATTTAAGCACAAAAGCATGGTATAAGATTATACATGATTGGTCAGGAATAATTATCGTAATATTAATACTGGCTCATCTTATACTTAACTGGGATACATTATGCTGTTTTTTAAAAAATTCCTTTAAAAACAGCAGGTTTAAAGAAGAAGAACGATCAAGCTGTTGAAATTTTTGAATGCGGCTTATTTACGTATTTGTAAATATATGCTTATAATTTTTATGTGCTGACCATTAAGGAGATTTATGAGATAATATGTTTTATTATTTATTAAAATCTCCTTTAATTTTATAGTTTGCATTTATGGACGACAAAGAGCTTGATTTTTGCATAAAAAGTTTTAAAAATACCGGCGACAACGCATACTACGAAAAAATTTACAGATTTTTTTTCAAAAAGATATACAGATTTGTTTTTTTGAATATTTCCGATAAATTGATGGCAGAAGACATAACCATAGATGTTTTTTTTAAAGTTTATACATATATATCTAGAGCAAATCTCAATTCTACAAGCTTTAAACCTTGGATATATAAAATTGCCCGAAATCTGATTATCGATTATTACAGAAAAGAAGAAAAATTCAAAAAAAATCTGTCACTCGAGCAGTATATGGAGGAAAAGCAAATCAAAAATTTTGAGGATGCAGAAAAGATTGACGATTTTCTTGCCATTGATGATTTTACGTCTAGCGAATTTACGGAATCTGACAGTCTGAAGTTTGATAATCCCGATTTGCTAATAGCGTTAAGTAATCTATCTGATATACAAAGACAGGTAATAATTTTAAGATTCGTAGAAGAATTGGATTATAAATCGATAGGTCTTATTATCAATAAAAATGAGTTTACGGTAAGAACTATAAAATTCAGAGCTATTTTAAAATTAAAAGAGCAGCTTGCCAAACATTGAAGATATGAATGCGAATAATAAAATATTTAAAAAATTTTTTACCCTTGTTGAAAGAGGCCAAGATGTCGAAAACTATCTCGATAAGTTCCCTAACCAAAGAAAGGAATTGGAAGAATATGCCGACATCATTGGTAGTTTTAATGGTTTAAAAAATATTTCTGCAGATAGTGAGTTCGAAAACGAGGCACTCAAAGAAGTTTATTTACGTGCAAGAGTCGAAAGTCTTAAAAACGGTAAAAAGATACCAAAAAAGGATGTGGTTTTACTTAATCTTAGACCGGCTTATTTAAAACCATTGATGATCTTTATTGGT
>JAQUMQ010000253.1 GCA_028718045.1 Actinomycetota bacterium | reverse complement strand
GATTCCAGTATGATGGCATCATCTTCATTTATCATATCATTCCATTTTTTAACTGCTTCCGCAGGAGGATCTTTTATTATTTCCGGAGGATAAGTAAGTAAAAATTTCTGAAGTAAGGTAAGAATTGACGGCAATTTTTTTTTCAAAACAGTTATAATCTCGTTTAGTACTTTTTGAGAAATAGATATGTCTATCCGACCTAAAATATAATTATTCATTATAAGACCAGGAGCACCTTTTTCGGAATATAATCCTGAAATAAAAACATTGCTGTCGAGAAAAACTTTAGGCTTTTTATTATTTTCCATGTCTTATTTTCCCCTGTAATTTTAAAAGCTCTTCTTCATTAAGACCGGATTTCTTAAAAGCAGATCTTATCTCAGTTAAAGCCTCAAGGGCTACTATTTTCTTTGGTTTGGCAATAAAATAATTATCCTCAATTTTTATTTCCAGTTTATCTCCATACTCCAGCCCCAGTTTCTCACACACTTTTAGCGGTAGCGTAATTTGCCTTTTAGGCCTTATGGAAATATTTAAGATTTCATTTTCCGACATATTACTAATGACCTCCTAAGTAGGAATTATTACTTCTAACATAAGAAAATATTATTAAAAAATTTAATAATTGTCAATGTAACAAATATGTTTTCAGATAATATTTTAAATGACGCAGCAGGAACATTTAAAATTTTGGGTGTATGTAAATTCTGATTACTAATTATTCGATTATTAATAGAAAAATATCCTTATATAATATAATATTGATATAATCAGAGTTGAAAATTTAATTAATATCTTTATAAGTTAAAAGTTTTAAATGGATTTGTACCTTGCATTTTTTAATAAGATAAAAAAGTTTCTGTAAAAACTTATTTTTGTTTAGTCAAGATGTATTTTAGCAATAGCGAAAAAGAAAAAATCATTGTAATAGGCGGAAACGTATCGGGTCTGGCTGCTGCAAGTCAAGCAAGAAGAAATGCATCGAATGCACATATAACGGTGCTCGAAAGCGGTGAATATATTTCATACGGAACCTGCGCTCTTCCATACTTTATCTCAGGGATAGTTAATGATTTTAACAAGATGTTTGCCTACAGTATCGATTTTTTTGAGAAGGAAAGAAGAATACAAATATTACTGGAGAATAAAGTTGTAGGTTTGAATCCGCAAAAAAGACAGATTTTTACACAAACTGTCGGCAGCAACGAATTAAAAATGATTGGCTACGATAAACTGGTTATTTGCAGCGGATCAATTCCTATCGATTTGCAGGTTTCAGGATTAAAAGCGGAGAACTCTTTTTATTTAAGAAACATAAAAAACGCCCTTGATATAAAAAATTATATAAACAACAATAATCCTAAAACCGCTACCGTGATAGGCGGCGGTTCCATAGGAATTCTTGCAGCTGAAGCTTTATCGAAAATCGGAATAAAGGTTACGGTAATCGAAAAAGACCAAAATATCTTTAATGATTTTGAAAATGAAATATCATCGATACTGTATAAAATGGTAGTACTTGAAGGCATAGAAATCTTAAATAACTCATCGTTGTTATGTGTATCGAAAAATGACAATAACGTAATTAAAAGTATTTCAATTAAAAATAAAGAAAAAACGGAAAACGTCGTTACAGATTTAGTCATGTTGTGTACCGGCATAAATGCAAATACCGATTTTGTCAAAGGTACGTCTATCGAACTTGGTAAAAATAAAGCAATAAAAACAACTCAGAAACTACAGACAGCTTATTCGAATATATTTGCCGCAGGGGATTGTTGTTGTGTTAAAAATATTGTAACCGGAAAATACGACTTTATTCCTACAGCAAACAATGCTGCCAAAACCGGCAGAATTGCCGGTGAAAATATTACCGGTGGAAACTATGTATTTCCCGGCTCCGTCGGTACTAAATCAGATAAAGTTTTTGGATTAGAAATTGCAAAAACGGGCATTTCGTTAAAAGATGCCATGGACATGCAATTTAATGCCGTCAAAATTACCGGAAGTTATGATTCCCATGCAAAAGCTATTCCTGGAATAGATGCCATAACTGTTACTTTAATAGTTGATTTCAGATCAAGAAAAATCCTCGGAGCACAGATGATCGGCAAAGAAGGTGTTGCCAAAAGAATAGACACTTTTGCTACCGCCATTACCGCCAACATGACAATCGACGATGTTTACATGTTGGATTTAAGCTACTCTCCGGGAACTTCAACGGTTTGGGATCCCGTAAACAAGATATGCGGCAAAGCAATACTTGAATTATCCAAGATAAGATTTTAAAAAGATTTTAAATCTCAATTACTTTACAACCCAATATCCTTCCAAAATCCAATAACTCATTATATACATTTCCATAAACTATGGAACAATGATGGGAACCGCCTGATTTGCTGTATTCTTCGAGAAAATCATCAATGGCAACTTTGGGTTTTATCCAGCCGGTAATAGAATCTTTTAAATCATGTTTTAAATCTATTAAATCTACCCGGCTTAATATTAAAGTATATCCATCTATAGATGGTGAGAAATTAACAAGAACAGCTTCTCCTTCTCTAAACTGACCTATCGCAACAGCAGGATCGCCTATATTTATAAACGGCAGACTTTTACAGATTAATTTAGGTTTTCCTGACGTCAAACTTATATTTAATTCTCCCATATGGCTTAGCAAAATTAAATTTTCATTCCAGTCCGGACAAAACATTTCCGTAAACGAAGTTTCAGGATAAACTTTCATTAATGCACCCACTATCCCTGCCGTAAGAACATCTCCTTCTCCGGCATAGCCTATTCCTCTTGCCATTGATTTGCTTGCTTCTAAAAACGGGACTGTCGGAAATCCCGATTCCAAGGAAAGATTTGCAAAATTAATTGTAAAAGCATCCAGATTATTTTTTTCTACCCAGCTTCTTATCGCCAACCCGATTCTTATTGAATTTAAATGTATATCCGAATCCAGATTATTGATATCAAAATAACTAAAATCTGATTTAATTTCGTCTTTTAACAGTTTGCTATTTTTATCCGGCATCATATTTGCTACATCGATAAAACTACTTTCAATGGTTTTGATTCCCAAATCATTAATCAACTTATCTTCGGTAATAAAAAAATCGCCCATTCCATAAAACGGTCCGCCCAGGCTTCCTACATTAGCAATAACCAGTGAACTGTAAATCATCGAAGAATTAATTTTCTTAACCATTCTTTCCATTAAGTCTGACTCTGACAAGTGTCCTGCTACAATCAAGAAGCTTTTTTTATTCCTAAGTAAGACATTGCACATATCCTG
>JAQUMQ010000252.1 GCA_028718045.1 Actinomycetota bacterium | reverse complement strand
AAAAAAATATATAACTTATCCCCAAACAAAATGTATATATATTCTTTAAACCAGTTGTAAATATCAAACAAGTTTAATATACAATGCATGCTTTGCATATGTTTGGTATTACCCATGTTTTCCCATATTAAAATCATCTATGCCAGCAAAACCCATAAGGTTGATTTTAAATTAAACGCAAATAAATGAAAGAGGCTAAAAAAAATATTATAATATGTATATTTACATAAATACATATATATGTTATTATGCATATTAAATCAAGTTTATTTATATATATGCATATTAACAAATTATGAACAGATTATCTTTGATAATTAAACAAAAAATCATATCAATAGTTTTTATAATCGTCGCAATTATTGGCGGTGTGATGATTTATTTTTACATTTCAAATTTAAAGTCCGGTTCTGCAGATGAGCCTGGCTTAAAAGAAGTTTTGATATCAAAGGAGGAGATATGTAAAGGCTCTGTAATAAAATCGGAAATGATGGAGCGGCAAAAAATTTCCAAAAACATTTTCGGTAGCAAATTTATTTCGGACGAAAATGAAATACTGGGAATGAAAGTAAAAGATAATATTTGTAAAGGGGAAATCATATCTAAAGATAAAATTATCGGAATAAATAACTTACCAGATAAAAACCTGAAGTTTTCGGCTTATATCCCTTTATCCGAAAACGCAGTTACAATTCCCGTAACTTACTGGGGTGATACTTCTCTCGTTAATATAGGAGATAAAGTAGATTTAATATCAACTTACTATGAAAAAGAAAATGGGATTTTAAAATCAGAAATAGTTTTAAGTGAAAAGGAAATAATGGTTATTTCCGGTTTGGAAGATTTAGACGTTAAGAACAGAATAAAGGATTCCGGCTTATCAATACTGAATTCTGACAACAATGCAATAGAAACGGGAAGCCGGATTATATATTTTACTTTTTATTTAAACAAAGAAGAAACTGTACAGATTTTCAGCGCCTTGGAAAAAGGAAATTTAAATATTGCTATATGTTCATCAAAAATTTTCTAGGCATTAAAAGAAACATCCGTGAAGTCATGGTCTCGAAGTTAAATTTAAAATTACGTAAAAAAATATGGCAAATAATAAAAAAGAAGCAAAAATAAAAAAGAAAGAAGGTAAAATCATCCTGGTATTGGGATGCAAAGGAGGATGCGGCCAAAGCTTTATATCCAATTGCATCGCTAATTATCTTTCCATGAATTCGGATAAGAATATTTTAATGATCGATTTTAACATCGGTAAAATGGATTCCAGATCAATATATAAAATACGTGAAGAAAATATAAGAACCATATTTGACATCAGAAACATTTCGGACAACATAAGCGAAAATCTCATAAAAAAAATAGTGATCAACTTAAACAACAGCCTTAATGTCATATTTCCTCCGTTATATTTTGACGGCTTAAAAGATGTTTCAGCAAAAAATATCGCCAAGATATTTAAAACTCTAAGAGAAATTTTTGACATAATACTGCTTGATTGTCCCTTGATTTTAGTATTAAAAGATAAAGATGTATTCATCACGGATCTGATTGACAAACTTTTTCTTATAAGCTTGCCTGATTTCGTTTCCTTAGCCAACATGAATATAATAATCAACCATTTTGAGGGTTCTTTTGATTATCTAAACCCACAAATATTGATAAATAAATATAATGCAAAGCCTTCGATTTCTTTTTCGGCATTAAATACTATTATCAAATATCCTGTTGAATACTTTGTACCTTTTGATAAGGATATAGAACGGCTTTATCTGGAAAAAGGTCCCGCAAGCATTTTTAAGTACAACTTGAGAATAACCAGAGATCTTGCAAATATCGGAATCAATTTGATCAAAGAGCTTTTTTAAAATATTTTACGAAAAAAAATTGTTAATCTCAGCTACTGATTGATTTACTGCTTTTTGAGTTATTTTTATAACCAATTGGTTAATTTAAAAAGCTATGATGGAAACATACATATTTGAAAATATCTATAAAAAATTAGCTTCGAGAATCGATATTTTTAGCTTAAGCTGCGCCGAAGATAAAAACAAGCAAAAGATTATCGAAAAAAACCTCTCATTTATTCTTGATAATGAAAAAATTTTACTTTCGGAAAAAGATTTTAAAATTATTTCGAACCAGATTTTCGAAGAAAGCTTCGGGTATGGCCCAATAAATGAAGCTATGAAAGACGATGATGTCACGGAAATCATGATCAATAACTTTAACGATGTCTTCATAGAGAAATCGGGCTTAATTCAAAAAGCAAATATAAGTTTCAACAACAATCTTCACGTAAAAAATTTTGTTGAAAAAATTTTAAGTCCTTCAGGCTTAAGAATAGATGAAAGCTGTCCCATGGCAGATGCGAGACTTAAAGACGGTTCGAGAATAAACGTGGTAATAAAACCGGTCTCTTTAAATGAGATAATTGTATCGATAAGAAAATTTAAGAAAAAACTAAAAACGATAGAAAATCTGATAATCGAAGGTACATTAAATAATGAAATTTCGGATTTTATAAAGTTATGTGTGGGGAAAAAGGCAAATATCATAATTTCGGGAGCTACATCGACAGGAAAAACAACCATGCTGAATATTATTTCAAATTTCATCCCCGAAAACGAAAGAGTCGTTACCATCGAGGACACTTTTGAAATAAATATAAATTTAAAAAATGTTGTAAGCCTTGAAAGCCGAATGCCGAATATAGAAGGCAAAGGTGAAATTACCATCAGAGACCTTGTAAGAAATGCTCTGCGAATGAGGCCGGACAGGATAATAGTGGGAGAAGTAAGAGGAATTGAAGCTTTGGATGTATTGCAGGCAATGAATACCGGCCATCATGGATCTATGACGACAATACATGCCAACTCACCTGTTGATTTGATTTCAAGGCTTGAAACCATGCTTATCATGTCGGGACTTAGCTTAAATCCTTCTTCTGCAAGAAGAATAATATCATCTTCGGTCAATATAATTATTCATCTCGAAAAATTAAAGAATGGCAAAAGAATAATTTCAAAAATCTGCGAAGTGATAAATGAAAGTAATGTGATTGGAGAAAAGTCCGAAATAGTTATAAAAGATATTTTTAACTATCTTTGTGCAGATATTCCAAGCAAAAAAACTGATTTGAATGATCATTTCAGACATACGGGGCATATACCGTTGTTTTTAAAACAATAAGAATACATTGATTAAATGACAGACAAAATTGCTATTTTCATATCTATCACGGCATTTTTTTCTTTAGGTTCGGGTTTAGCCGGAATATATATGCTGTTAAAAAATTTATCTTTTTATGATCTGTACTTTTGG
>JAQUMQ010000251.1 GCA_028718045.1 Actinomycetota bacterium | reverse complement strand
CTGGCAGCTACAGCAGCTTCAGGTAATTCTATCACTTCAGCCCTCCTTTCTATAGTGCAGGTATTTTAAACCGTTACATCAATGAATTATTTTTCTAAAGGTTTTATATAATTATTTTAAAATGTCAGCCAAAAACTGATCGTCAAAGAATTTGTTTATTTTTACTGATATGTTCAGCCATATCAGCCTTGTTTGTCGGAAGCTTCATTTTCTTCTTTTATGCTGTTTTTAAGCGGGATATGATAACTGCTTAATTCTTTTTCGGTGATATTATAAGGTAAGCTTGCCGGAGATAGCTTTCCCGTACATAATTTAGCTTCGCTTTCCAGTTTAAAAAATTCTTTATTTAGCGCAGAGTTTATTTCTTTTATGATGGATTTGTATGTATTTTTATCGGTTAGATCATCAAAATCTTTTATGATATTATCGGCTATCGGATCGATGGGATTTCCAATGAAAATGTGTATTTTTTTGAAAGCATTAAAAAATATTGTAAGAAGCCCCTCTATGACAGGCCTTTTTATCAGCCAGTTTCTTTTGCTCGAACCTTTAAATACGTTTGACATATACACAGGAATTATGGGAAGCTTCATTTTATAGCTCAAGTATGCCGCACCTTTAAAGAATTCGTTTAGTTTGTTTTCTTTATTTAGCTTACCTTCAGGGAAAATTCCAAGAAAAATATTTTTCTTGCGGTCCTTGTTTTTTGCGATGTTAAAAACATTGAATATTTCCTTAAAGCTTTGTATGTTTTTCATGAATTGTTTTTTAAAAACAGGAATACTGTTCGTAAATTTTCTAAAGAAGATATTTGTGATCCTGGTTTCAAAACATTTACTGTCTGCCAGAAAAATTATTTTTTTCTTAAGAGACGCAAGAATAATGATGGGATCTGCCCCTGTCGTATGATTGATTGCAAGTATCGCCGGTCCGTCGGCAGGCAGTCTTTTGATGTTGAAAATCTTTTTTCTTAAAATAAGCCCGTAAAAGTTAATGAATAAAACTTTAGGAGATTTATAAAAAATATTTTTTAAAAATTCAAAAATTTTTTTAAACATTTTATTTGATACTATTTTAAAAAATTCATTCTTTAAAGGATTATATCAATGGTTATTTCTTAAAACAATATAAACGATATACGGAAATAATACACATGCCGGGTTTATCAAACAGTAAAATTCTATCTGATTTTAGGCTTGAATAAATCTCCCAGAGTTTTTTCTTTTCTGAATTTAAAATTTGCCGACAGCGGAATGGATCTGTTTATCTGCTTCGGAATCATTACAACAATCAATAAAACAGCCATCAGCAGATACATAACGGAATTCTTATATATCATAAGAAAAATACTTGGGAAAATTATCCCGAGTCCAACTGCCCATATCATGTTTTTGGCAAATAAAATTCCGATCAGCATCCCAATGGCAATGACCGGTATAGCCAAAGGATGGATTGCAGTCAAAAATCCAAATAAAGCTGCTATGCCCTTACCTCCTTTAAACCTTAAATACGGTGAATAATTATGCCCTAGTACCGCGGCTACTCCAGAAAGCATCGCAATGAATTGATTGTGTGTCGTTCCAAGAAATATAATATTTAGCTGGCTGGAAAGACTGTAGGCAAGAAGATAAACGATGTAGCTTTTGCCGACGTCGAGTATTATGCCGATCGCACCCCAAATTTTAGATATGTTAAAAACCATATTCCAGCCGCCTGGATTTTTATCGCCTATTTCGGTCAGTTTCTTGCCGCTTATGATTTTAGACAGCATGTAACAAAAGTTTATGGCTCCGATAAGATATGCGGCCACAAGAATTCCCGAATCTTTAAATGTTTCTATGGCAATCATAAATTTTCCTTTTTCAAAGTATCCATTTAATACTTATTTGCAGAAAGTATTTTTCAACTAATGGCGGCTTTTACTTAAGCAAGAAGTATTATCGGTATTATCGAAATAAATTCCATTAATATTTTAACGAAATTAAGCTACTTTTAAAATACTTTACAGTAGTTTCTTTTTTAAAGACGCAGATATATATATTTTTAAGATATGTTTTTTTAGGATGACTTTAAAAGAGTAAGTTTATTTTCCCGAAAACCAAATATTATTTAATGATTGATTAAAAACGAAATAACGGCTTCTTTTATTTTTTCGCCATTTTCGGGCTCTTCATCAAAAATAAAGGTTCCATGCGACTTTCCGCTTAAAACCAATTTTTCTTTTGGTTCACTAGAATTGTCATAAAAGAAATTCATTGATTGAAAAGCATAATCATCGCTCTTTGATGCGATGAAAAGCTTGGGGCATCTGATATTTTTTATCGCATCCTTGGCGGAAAGATTTTGGAACTCGTCAGGCGCAGAGATGGTTATCAACTTGCTTATATTTATGTCTTGTTTTGCTGCAATTATTATACTTGCGGTACCTCCCATGCTTGCACCAATTAAATATATTTCACTTAAATCATATTGGTTTAAAAATTTTAAAGCTGCCCCCAAGTCTTTATAGATATTCGCAATATCCTTATTGCCCTGGGATTTACCGTAGCCTCTGAAATCATAGGTAAGTGCAGCGATTTTGTTTTCATTTAAAAATTCCGCAAACCCAAACCAGCTTTTTTGGTCACTCGGAAACATGTGAGATAAAACA
Organism: Actinomycetota bacterium; assembly: GCA_028718045.1. Lineage (GTDB taxonomy): Bacteria > Actinomycetota > Humimicrobiia > Humimicrobiales > Humimicrobiaceae > JAMDDL01. The sequence continues at coordinate 691 of JAQUMQ010000251.1, read as the reverse complement.
GCTAGTTTTTTAAAATTACCGAAAATATTTCCGTTTATATTAATACCATCTTCTGTCTTAAAACCGATTTCGCCTTGCGGCAAAGAGTTTTCGGTCTTTATGTCTTCTTTGGTTTTCGTTGCGGTTGTCGCATTTTCGCGGCTTACAGTTGTTTTGTCAAGCTCACTTACATTACCGGTGTTTGTCTTGCTTGTTTCATTATTCGAAACCGTTGTTTCAGTTTTTAAGGTGACGGTATTTATCTGGTTGCTTTTACAGCTTAAAGATGAGATCGTAAAAATAAATAAAGCTACCAAAGTCGTGCCGGCAAGAAATGAATTTCTTCTCATGGTGTTTATTTAATAGTTTAAAATCATGAATAGGTATTAAATTACAAATGAGCTTGACTGATTACATTCAACATATGATTGATTTTTTAAAAAAATTTATATATAAAAATATTAATTTTTAAATTAAAAAAAATCAAAAATATTTTAAATTAAATTATGACGGAAGCTAAAATTATTTTTATGATAGGAGCATTATCCAAGAGATTTTTAAGTGAATTTACCGCAAACAATAAACTGAACAAGTCAAGGCGATAACACATTTTGCTTAATTTGATAATATGAAAATCAAAAATGCCGGATTTATATGGCTAAATAAAATTTGATAAAATTTGAATTATTTACCAAAAACGATTAATTGATAA
>JAQUMQ010000250.1 GCA_028718045.1 Actinomycetota bacterium | reverse complement strand
CTCGAATATTGTCCTGAAAAGCACTTCACTTTCTTGTAATTTTTTTTCGAGTTGTTTTTTTTTCGGTTATATCGCTTATGCTTATAATATATTTTAGTTTATCATTTATGCATGCAAATTTTATATTGGCTTCAAACCATTTGTCTTCGTTTGGTTTTATAGAATGATAAGATACACTGACTTTTTCCCCGCTGCATTTAGCTTTTTCCATAGCTTTCATAAAAGATGTGACCAAATTTTTAGGAAAAAGCTCCTGAATATTTTTGCCTATCGTTTCTTCTTTAGGAATAAACAATATAGATTCGTCCGCGCATAAAATGTTAGAAAAGTAGTAATTTTCATCCATTTCAAAGATAATATCGTTTAGCATTTTATATATAATTTCCTGCTCCTCAGATTTTTTGACAATATCGGTTATGTCAAAAAATAAAGTGGTAAAGCAATCTTTTTGCGGAGAGTATGCAAAAACTCTGTACCATTTGCCAAGTGGTTCGGAATATGCATCAAATTTGATACGTAAATTTTTTAAGACAATTTCTCCGTATCGTTTAATCCAGTTGAATTTACTATCAGTGATGCCGGGCAGTACTTGCGAAACTTTTTTCCCTATAATATCCGGAACTTTTAGGGAGGTCATTTGTTCAAAAGCTTTGTTTGCTTCAATAAATTCATAATCGCAAGGATCACCCATTTCATCAAAGATCATTTTATGGTGTGCGTAAGCTATCGGGAGCATATTAATTAAATCATCATATGACAGTTTTTTATTATTCATTCCTTTAAACCTTATCGTTCATTATCAAAAACGTAATATAAAATTTATATTTCTAAATATTATCTTGTCATTAAACATGCATATATTTGGATTATGCCCAATGACAATCAATGCGCTCAATGCACCTGATGTTTAATATTATTATTTTTCATAATGATTATACCAATATTATCAATATAATATTTTAAAAATTAAAATAAAATTCTATGAATACTCATTTAAAAAAATTCTGTAAAAACTACTGAATTTTTTAATTTATTTTCATGATTTTAATTTTTTTAAGTTTCATGGAAGGTTTTAAATGGATATATGGAAATATCATGATATAACACATAAAAACATGGTCTATGTATTCCCAAGAGCATTGTTAAAATCGAAAGGTTTTTACTCTTTTAAATTTACATGCCGGTTTAAAAGTACTTAAAATAAAATTGCGAGAATCTCATAAATCCATCTTATACATTAAAAGTCCGCTGCATGGTTTCGGATAAAAATAAGTTGATTTTTGCGGCATGATCTTTCCGACAGATGACAGAAATTCGACGACGGAAATATCTGGGGCATTTAAAATAATCCCCAAGTCATAGTTTTCGTTTGGATGAATTTTGTTGGCTAGCTCGTCAAGAGAATGCGTATAATCAATCCGGTCTATTATTAAATCTGAAAGCAAATCTTCGATGATGAGCCTATGCAAGATTCTTACATCAAGATTTTCAAATACCTCGTCATCCTTTTTTAAGTCTCCGTAAATATCACTTATTTTTTTATTTAAATCCGCAAAGATAATACTGTTATTTGCAAACATGAAACAAAAAGAGCAGATATTTCTTTTTTTGCTGCTATCCATACTGGTTTTTATGTTTTTCAATAGATTAATTTTACCGGTATTATCTGATCTTAATTCTTCTGATGGCTTTTTGCCAAATGCATCCGAATAATTATTTATATTAAAATATTTCTCCAGTCTTTTGCTGATGTCGTTAAAGTTCGTAAAATTTTTAAATCTTATCATTCTATGGGTTGGCAGGATTTTTATATTTTTTTGATTAAAATTTACGAAAAGAGTAAGAACAACGTCTTCAGGGAATATCTCCCTGTTTATCGAATCTATCATTGTTTTTTTTGGCTTGATAATGTTTTGCTCTCTTAAGCTTTTTACTTCATGCATGAAAATCCTTGATGTTTCATATCTGTGATGTCCGTCCGCTATAAGGATGTTTCTTTCTTCCATAAGTTTGATGATGGAATTTATTTTAGCATCGTCATCAATTTTCCATATCTTGAATTTCAAATTGGTATCATAATCCGGGATAAAGTCATATAAAGGTTTGCTGCACGTCATGCATTCGTCCAATATGTCTTGAATTTTTTTCTCTTTGTCGTCATATAAGGTGTAAATAAGACCGAAGTTGGTTTTCGCTTCCCTTATTAAGTTCAGACGGTCTTCCTTAGGCTTGGATAGGGTATATTCGTGCCTTAAAACTTTTTTGGATTCATATTCTTCGATTTTATTTAAACCGATAAATGCATTAAAACTTTTCCATTTTCCGTTTTCCATAAAACTTTCTTCAAAGATATAAAAGCATTCTTTATCATCAAATGTAAGAATATTTGATTTTATCCAATCATTTAATTTTTTTTTCGCAGATTCATATCTGTCCAGATTATTTTCCTCATCCGGAAGTATGAGATTTACTATGTTATTATTATTAATTTTTTTTAAGTATTGTTTCAGTTCGGGCGAGATTATATCATATGGCGGTGATACCGATTTGGAAATGCTGTCCGTGTCGTCATTTTCAAATCTCATGGCTTTAAAAGGATAGATTTCTACCATTGGGTCATACCTCTTTCATAGATAAAAAATAAGCTTATAAGAATCTTTATTATATGATTAAAAATAAATAATTCAAACCATCTACGATACAATGATTTAAATTCCATAAACAACGATAACTTATCAGATTCCGTAAATGCTTATCGGTTAAGAAAGATTAATGAAGATAGTGTTTGACATAACTTGTTTGTTATGGTTAAATGTATAACATATAACCATTAATAATATTTATCTTTTCATAAGATAATGAATAATGATTATTTAATTGCAAAAGATAAGGTTTTATGTGTCTTATGTGGCAGTAAAGAAATTTGTTCAAAGCTGCTGTTGCAAGCTAAAAGCGTTTGGTGTAAAACCATCCTGAATCAAAAATTGTATAACATATGTTTTTATATAACCTTTAATTGTTATTTGAAGTTTAAACTATATAAAATAATTTAAATCATGGTAAATCATAATAAAAAATAAGCTGGAGGTTGTTAAAGTGAAAAAACCAATGGACGAAAAGTATAAGATTTTGATTGGTGGTGAATGGGTCGACTCCAAAGAGAAAAAGACATTCGATACTTATTCGCCAATCAACGGTGAGTTTCTTTCGACTTGTGTTGATGCAGACAAAGAAAGCGTAGATCTTGCCGTAAAAGCTGCCTGGAAAGCATTCAAGGAATGGAAAGATATAAGCTGCGATGAAAGAGCTGATATGCTGGAAAAATTGGGTGAAAAGCTGGAAGAAAATG
>JAQUMQ010000249.1 GCA_028718045.1 Actinomycetota bacterium | reverse complement strand
ATTGCGCAAAATACGATCAAAAAGGTCGCTATGAACCACCATTTTCTTTTTGCAAGAACCTTGAATATGTTCCTTATATCGATAGAAACAAGCCCGGTATCCGGCTGTGACTTCAAATTATCTTTTCCCCGTTCGGTTTGCGTATCAGTCTTATTTTCTTTTCCCATATTCATTATTTTTTTATTTTCATTATTAATATTTATCTTACAAACGAAAACTTGCCCTATGTCTTATAAATTAATATTAATTCAAAATATTATTAATAGTTTTGTATACATAATTATTATTATTTTTTAAAGAATTTATATCTTAACACTAACATTACAAAAAGAAAATTATTGACCGTGTATCTTTTCCATAATCTTCCAGGTTCCTGTATATATCTATAAAACCATTCCAGTCCGATTTTCTGCATCCATTTTGGTGCTCTCTTGTATTTTCCGGCAAACACGTCAAAACTTCCGCCCACGCCCATACAAAAAGGCACCTTGAGCGAATCTTTATAGCGGTTTAAGAAAAATTCCTTATTCGGAGAACTGAATCCTACAAATACTATATGGCTTTCGGACTCATTAATTAGTTTGATTATTTCGGGTTCTTCTTCTTTTTTATAATAACCGTTTCTATAGCCTGCTATGGTCAAATTCTTATATTTTTGCCTTATTTTATCTGAAACAGCCTTAACGACTTCTTCCTCGGCTCCAAAAAGAAAAATCCTGTATTTGTTTTCGTCGGCTACTTCCAGCAGTCTTTGCATCAAATCGATTCCTGCAACTCTTTCTTTAAGCTTCTTGCCGAGAAACTTCGAAGCCCATACTATGGACATCCCATCCGCATTGATTAGATCACACGAATTTACGATATCGGCTAACTCCTTGTCTTTTTCCATCAGAACTATTTTGGCAGCATTCAAAACAACATGCTGATGAGTTTTTTTCGAATTGATTAACTCAATAGCTTTATTGACAGTTTCGTCAAGAGATAAGTCATCTAAATTATATTTAAGAAACTTGATTCTCAACTTTTACCTTGTTCCCCGTCTTTAATGAATCCGTAACCAAAAATGACAAGAGTGTCGTATTGTATATATCCTCATACGAAATCAAGGACTTGCCTTCTTTTAAAATTTTGTCAATAAACATTGGAACCATTTGATCCTGGCCTTTGTCCTGTCCTCTGGCTTTAAAATTTTTTACTTCTTTGTCCGTATAAATACAGCCACTCTTAAAGTCATCGATAATCGCAGATATTCCGCCGCCAAAAATTTCTATATATTCTTTTGCAAGCTTCTTTCCGCCATTTGCAAGATAGCTTATGTTTGCTATCGAGCCATCTTCGTATGTTATCGACACCATTAACGTATCAGTAAGGATTATCTCTTTGTCGTCTGCAAATCCTGCCGCATAAACACTAACCGGGTTTTTACCTATCAAACAAGCTGCAAAATCGATAAAGTGACATAGTTCCCCGGCTATCCTTCCTCCACCGACATCGATATCCTGAATCCATGAAGATTTGTCTATTCTGCCTGCATTTATCCTGTAATTTACTACCAAAGGATAGTTTCTGCTTTGAAAATATTTTTTGATTTCACCTGTTATTTTTGAAAATCTTCTGTTGAACCCGACCATCAATATCGAATTGCCTTTCCGATATTGCTCATCTATTTCTTTCAATTCTTTTTTACTGATACATAAAGGTTTTTCGACAAAAACATTTTTGCCGCTTTTTATGGCTTTCGATACATAATCTGCATGAGTGTCATGTCTCGTCGCAATTATAATCAAATTACTTTCTTTATCTTCAAACGCATTTAAAGGATCGCTTAGCATGGTTTCAAATTTATAACTTTTTGCAACATTTGCCGCGGTAAGCCCAGTTGCGCTTGAAACGGATTTAAGTGAAACCTCGGAATTTTTGGCAAAAAGAGGAAGGAGAAACTTTTGAGCATAATTGCCTGAACCTATAAAACTTGCAAAAATCTTTTTGCTGCCATCGATTTTCTTTTCGATTAGCTTTATGTCTTCTTTCCTATTTTCCAAAGATTTTTCGATATCGTATTTAAAAACCAAACCATAATTATTGACTGAAGCTTCTCCTAAAATATCCTTGTATGCAGCTTCATATTCCTTGTAAAAATCATAAACTTTCGATACAAGATTTTTTAAATCGATTTTCCCCCTAGCTATCAGGCTCAGAAAACTCTGCATGTTTCTGTTTTCGGTCCATCTGACATAACTCATAGGGTAATCGATGCCCGTTTCTTCATAAGTTCTGTCATATCGTCCCGGCCCGTATGAGCGTGAAATCACAAGATCGATTTCCTTTTTATAATAATCTTCCCTTGGAATATCCATTCTTACCGCTCCGACAACCACAACCTTGCCCTTTTCTCTGCACAGCCTGCCGGCTATTTCAACAGGTTTATTGCTTGAGGTTGAAGCCGTAATGATCACTGCATCAAACAAATTGCCCTCGGTAAAACTTAAAGCTTTCTCCTCCAAATCAGGCGAGTTTATATTGCATCCGAACTCCAGCCCATTTTCAAATCCCTTGCTTACTTTTTTGTCTTCGATATCGGCGCCAAATACGTCTATTCCTGAGGAATTAAAAAGCTGAGCAGTCAACTGACCGATAAGTCCGAGTCCGATAATCATTACTTTCGAACCAAACTGGCAATTGGCAAGTCTTACCCCCTGCATGGCTATTGCGCCTACCGTTGTAAATGCACCATATTTTGCATCTACGTTTTCCGGTATTTTTACCAGTAAATTTTTTGGAATGAATACATATTCCGCATGATTTGCAAAACCTGCACCACCACATGCAACCAGATCTCCGATTTTGATATTTCTTATATCATCCGTCAGTTCCGTCACTTCACCGCAAGAGCTATATCCGAGCGGAGAGAATTCTTCGAGTTTTTTAAAGACATTTTTTGCGGTCGTCACCAGCCCCTCTGTCTTGATGTTATCCAAAACCTTTTTGACAAGATCGGGTCTTGATTTTGCTTTTGCCAGCAAGCTTTTCTGACCGGTTTCAATTTTAGTTCTTTCCGTTCCGGCGCTTATAAGCGAATAATGGTTCCTGACAATTGCTCCGCTGCCCGCAAGTATGGGAACAGGTATATCGGCTAAAAACAACTCGCCGGTTTTATAGTTTTGAACTAACTGCTTCACAAGCACTCCTTCAGAATATTATAGCCACATTATTTAGAATTATTCTTAATGAATAGAATTTATAATTTATAAATATTACCATAATTACGATTTTAAAAAAATTAAATCGAGTAAGAGTTCAAACACCATGATCCGTAGGAAATCTCAAAGATTCGATATTTATCAAAGCCAAAG
>JAQUMQ010000248.1 GCA_028718045.1 Actinomycetota bacterium | reverse complement strand
GGCACCCGCATTTTTCAATTCGGCAAGCTGGTTTTTGCTGTTTATAAGAGTAGGCGTAAGCAATATGCTTATGGGATGATAAAGGCTTTCCCTTAATTTCTTTATGATAACAACGGAATCTTTTAAAGCATTTGAATTTGTGACCATCGAAACACAAATACGTTCAAAAGCATCTGCATTCTCAACGGTTTTTCTGATTATTTCTTCGAGAGTATAAACAGGCCATTTAACTCTTATAAAGGTTTTGCTTTTTTTTCTTCCGGCAGATTCTTCGATGTTGCGTTGGTTTGATAAACCGCAGTAAGCGCATCTTCCTATGCATTTTTTATCGTAGACAAGAAGAAGGTTAAGTCCGGTAAGCCTGACCTTTTCTTTGAATCTGCCCGGCTCCAAACCCAGTGTTATGGCAGCTGCCAGGCTTGTTTGAATATATTGCGGACTGTTCATATTTTTACCTATAAGCCAATTAAATTTTTGGATAAACTGTTTTTTTGGACTGCCGATATGATATCCGCAAATCGGCATATATTAAATAATGCTTAAATTTATAACATCTGAGGGCAAAACTCAATATTTAACTGCATTTGATTATTTCCATATCTTAATAATGACAGCAATGATTATGTAAGCCAGTTCTCTATTTGAAGATCCTTTATGCGCTGAAAGTGCCTTATGTTACCGGTTATCAGCGTAAGGTTATTGGAAATTGCAATTGAGGCAATCTGCAGGTCTGTGTTTGAAATTGTATCTTCATTTTTTTCCAGCTCTGATCTTATTCTGCCGTAAATAAAAGCAGCGGAAACATCAAAGTCTAAGATATTAACCGATGGTAGTAAAATATTTTCGAGATTATTAAGATGAAATTCCTGATTTTTACTTTTAAAGGCTCCATATACAATTTCACCGATTGTTATTGATGAAACATATTGTTCGCTTTTATCCAATTTTGAAATATTATCGACAAGTTTTTTTGATGGAATTTTTTTAAGAAGATTTGTTATAGCATCTGTATCAAAAAGAAACATTTCGTCCCTTATCTTTCGCCCTTGCATTAAAAGACTCTTTTATAAAATCCTCAATTTCTTCAAAATTTTTCCATTTTCCGATGATGTCTTTTAGATTACCGGATTTATTTTTTGCCTTCAATTTCCCCTCTGATATGTCTTTTAGTCCTTTTTGAACATTTTCCAAGGCTTCTTTATTTTGAAAAAGCCAAAGCTCCGAAGCCGGGATTTCAACAACAGGCTTCAGCAATATTTCTCCTGTCTTATTTTTATATAACCGGACTCTGTTAAATCCTTGTGCAAGCTCGCCAATAGTGAGCCTGTTTCGTTTATCAATTGTTCTTGTATCTATTTCCTGAAACTCATCATTAATTTTTATAGTTTTATCTTGCAAATTAATCACCTCTTAAAAAAACTTATAATAAGAATAACATGAATCCCATTATGGGTCAATGGGAGAGATAGTAACTTTATTTAACTTTATTTATAGGACTTCCTATTTGATCAAAGCTGTTCTTGCGGCATACTCTCTATCATTGCGGGCTTAGGCAAATATTGTCCCTACTTTTCTAATATGTTATAATAGCCTCACTATTTACTCATGTTAAAAAAGTAAGCTTCAAAATTAGTAAAACCGTAAATTAAATTTGAAGTATTTTAAAGGATTTGCCAGTGGAAATTAAAGAATTAAAAGACATAAGAAAGTTTTTACCGGATATAAATGTCAACAGAAATATTTTACCGGATATACTTAAGTGGCTAACCGAAAAAGAAATAATAGTATTACTTGGTGCAAGACAGGTTGGGAAAACCACCATTATTTTTCAGTTAATCAGTCATATTCTCAGACAAAATGCTCCATTATTTGAGGAAAAAAATGAAATACACTATTTAAATCTGGATTTTCCTCAGGATAAAAAAATATTAAGTGATGATTATATAATTAAACTTGCTGCAAAAAATAAAAAAAGGAAAATTATTTTTATTGATGAGGTGCAGCGACAGGAAAATTCCGGCCTTTTCTTGAAGCATATTTATGATTTAAACCTTCCAATAAAGTTAATAGTCTCAGGCTCAAGTGCACTGGAACTTAAATCAAAAGTTTCCGAAGCACTTACAGGGAGAAAGATTATCTTTAACATCACTTCTTTCAGCATACCGGAAATAAGAGACTCCTTGATGCATATGGAAAAAAACAAGGTATCAGATACCATATTTAACTATAAAGACAATGATTCGGATCAGGCAGTGCTTTTTAAAAAAGCTTTTGAGGTGTTTACAGAATATGGAAGTTATCCTTCAGTTGTATTGTCATCTGATAATGAAAAAAAGTTTTTAAGGCTAAAAGAAATCTTTACGAGTTATATGGAAAAAGATATTAAAAAATTTCTTGAAGTAAAGAATGAAAATGCTTTTACCAGGCTCATAACACTGCTTTCGGCATCGAGTGGCAGTTTGATAAATATGAGTGAGATTTCGAATACGCTATCAATCCATCAGGTTACACTTGATAATTATTTTTATTATCTTGAACAAACTTTTATAATCGATAGAGTAAGACCGTATTTTAAAAATATAAGAAAAGAAATCGTAAAAAGTCCCAAGGTATATTTTAACGATATTGGATTTAGAAACTTTGCTATAAATAATTTTAATAAGCTTGGCATAAGAGAAGATAAAGGCTTTGTTTTTAAAAATTTCGTATATCTGGTTTTAAAAGAAAAGATGAACAGCAGCCATAAGATTAATTTCTGGCGAACTAAAGCCGGCGCAGAAGTGGACTTTGTCATATTCAAGGATTTAAAACCAATCCCGATTGAAATTAAAGCAAAATATTTTAAAAAACCTGCGATCACTCAGTCGATAAGAAGTTTCATAAATACATATAAACCCAATTTAGCGTTTGTGATAAATTTCAATCTTAATGAAGAAATTAAAATCAATGACTGTCTCATAAAATTTATTAACGCTGAAAGTTTTGTAGAAGATTTTGAGATAGCATTATAAATATTACACTTCTGGATTCAAGTAAATCAGATTAAAGAAAAAATTTATCAAATTTAATCCGAGCTTATAAATAATAGCAATATTGGATAAAAGGAGATTTGTCAGGTTTGGAAAAAGACAGAATTTTCAGGGTAATAGATACCGGCGAGCTTACCGCAGCCGAAAATATGGCACTCGACAGTATAATACTTGAGTTAAGAGAAGAGAATCTTGTTCCGGATACCATCAGATTTTTAAGCTTTAAACCACACAGTGCTCTTGTCGGGCAGTTTCAATCTGTCGAGAAGGAAATCAGAACAAGCTTTTGCAGGCAGAACGGCATCGATATAAACAGAAGGGTAACCGGTGGCGGAG
>JAQUMQ010000247.1 GCA_028718045.1 Actinomycetota bacterium | reverse complement strand
GCGCATTCGTAACCTTGATGGAACCGTCTTTAATCTTTGCACTTATATTATCAATATATGTCTTGATTTCGCTCCATTTTGCTTGTGCATCAGCGTCTGTGTTGATAGCAGACTCAATAACACTCAAATCTGTGATACCTGTGGCGCCGGAAGCAAGCGCGTAGGAAATCTCTTTGCCGCCTTCTGCTGCGAGCGTACCATCAAGTAACTTAGGTCCAAGTTCAAGTACAGGAACATTGGTATTTTTCAGAACACTTGTCAGAATATAACCGGGCTGTGAGTTGTCTTTGTTGGCATCAACCTGAATGGAAAGTTTCTTAACTTCTTTAGCCTTTGCATCAACACCGTCACCAACAGAGCCTGCTACACAGTAAACAATATTGGCACCTTCGTTGTAATACGTACCTGCTATTGTTGCGCCTTGAGCCGTATCAACGAAGCCTGCGTCGTATGTGGAATAGTAATAATAAACAACATCTTTGCCAAGTTCTGCAGCTGCATAGTTAACACCTTCAGCATAACCAAAGCTGAATACCTCGATGCCGGCAGACTGAGTACCGCCTATAAATCCGACCTTGCGGCCTTCGGTACCGGGTGTAAAAGCATATTTGGGGGAATCGAATAAAATACCTGCATTTTCGTTAACTTTTACGCTTAGAGCGCCAGCAAGAAAGGAAGCCTCGTTAACATTAAACATAACGGAGATAACATTATTGTGGATGGGCGTACCGTCCTCATTGAGATTGGGGTTAGCATTGAAAACAACAAATGTTGTATCGGGGAACTGTTCTGCGAGAGGTTTCTCTCCGCCAACGCCTTCGATGAGGGCTGTGAAGTCATACTCCAGCGAAAAGATGAGCTTGTAGCCAGACTCAGCCAGAGTTTTCAGTGTACCTGGGTAGTCTGTTGTGGCTTCGACAACCTTGTACTCAACCCCTTTTTCGCTTTTAAGCTGTTTTAGACCATCGATTGCGGTTTGGTTATAACCATTGTCGTTAGCGCCTGCTGCAGAACAAACAAGTGCGATAGTCTTGCTCTGGTCTCCGCTAGCGGCAGCCGCCTCTTCTTTTGTGGGAGTTGTTTCTTCTTCTGTAGTTTTGCCAGCAGTTTCTTCAGCGGCTTTACAGCCAGAAAGCGTGAATACTGCTATCATCAAAATGACCATCATCACTATAAGCAATAATAAAATTTTCTTCATTTTCTGACTCCTTTTTTATATTAGTTGGATTTCACGAAATTCAAAATCACATATGAATTGGGATTTTTAAACTTATACTTGTCCTCCGACTTAAAATCCCACATAAATTACAGTTTTTTAAGGGCAAGTTTTGACCAAAAAGATCAATTTTTAGGTTTCCAGATTGTATAAAGTTCAAAATTTCAATGCTTTAATTTCACAAATCCTTATTTTTTGATAAATAAAACTCTTTTTTATGCATAATCCAATCTGAATTTATTTTACTTAATTTTTTGCCTCCTCCCTTTTGGAACGGTTTTTAAAATATCATATTTTTTGACCTCGAGGAATTTGAATAAAAAGATGTTCCTGTTCTTGCTGAGAGTTTTTCCTGCTTCTTAAAAGATATTGACAATATAACATTACAGGAAGTCGGAATCTTGCTGGTAAAAAGCTTATAGAGTGCAAAATAATAAAGGGAAAAGTATTTTACCATTTGCCAAAAAACTTAATAAAATTTTGCTTCTCGCAAGTTTTCTGCTGAATTTTTAATTTCGTGAATTCCTATTATATTAATTTCATAAATGTAACAAGCAAGATTTATTTTAAAAGATAAGGTTTGTAAAAATCTTCTTAAATAAATCCTACCTTTAAATCTATGACGGCCTCCTTTCTATCGTACTGAAATAATAAGTAAATTTGTCATATAATAAATCTATCGGACTTGATTTATATAAAATTTTTGAATGTCGGTTCGATAGCAGCATTTGAAGAATTCGATAACTACCTCACGCCCGTCTATCTCACCATAGGTTTCACAGTGGAATAAAATCAGCGGTTCGCCCGGTTTTATCTTAAGGTATTCCGAGATTTCCTCATTGGCTAAGATTGCTTCAAGAGTACGCTTTGCATGGGTAATTTTTATTTCATAGTCATTTTCAATGATGTTATAGAGGGATTCCTTCTCAAAATCATGTTTTTCAAGACCAGGAAAAATCGAGAGCGGGAGGTAGTTTGTGGTATAGTTTATTGGTTTGTTGTCGGCGTAAAATATACGCCTCAGTCTCATAACTAGTTCGCCTCCAGCAATCTGCAGCTGTTTTGCCGTGCGCTTGTCGGCCAGAACAACTTCAGAACTGATAACACGTTTTGAGGGAAGCATACCATGGTTTTTGATGTCCTCGGTACAGCTTGTGAGCGAGAAAAGGTCATATGAAACTTCATCATTTTTGACATAGGTGCCTTTGCCTTGGATACGGTACAGATATCCTTCGTTTACCAAGTCATCAATTGCTTTTCTAACGGTAATTCGGCTTATCTGGTATATATCCATCAATTCACGCTCGCTTGGAATCAGGCTGTTTACTTTGTATTCCTCATTATTGATCATTTCAATTATTCTATTCTTTAGCACGGAATATTTAAGTACTTTTTCTCCCAAACAACCTCTCCTTAGACAAAATAGAAAAATTACAGTTTGTATAATATATTATTATGTCATCATGACCAGTTACGAATATATAATCTACCACATGAATTTATAAAAATCAATATCATTAATTAGTCGATGTCCAGCTTGAACTTAAAAGCAATTATTTTAAAAAACAAAATAAATTTCATATTTAAATCTAGAAAATTTATTTAATCTATATTTAATTACAGATAAAAAGACGGTTAATTATAAAAAGATTAGCTTAATAATTTTTGCCACAAGAAAAGATGTTGCCAACTGCATAATGCCTGACAACTTTACTCGATAAAGAAAAAAACGGCAATGCCATAAATAAAATGATGCGTATATTTGGTATTATTGACAAGTAGCTATTGCTGCCTGACACTATGTTGCGCTCTTTAAGGTTGATAAATTCTATACATTTGATAAAGATAACGAATTTAACAGAGACAATATGATTGTACCGGTGCGGTTGATTTAAGAGTCTGCCATTTTAGACAACAAATAGTATTACATAAACAAAAGGGATGAAGCTTTAATAAAGATCCGTCGAGAACTTTATTAATACCGCATCCCTTGTTGTACTAGCTTGATTGCTCTTATTATTTTTTTCTGCTTATTAAGTCATATTTATTCAATCTTTATATCGTTGATTGCTTCGGCAAACTCAACAAGTGAATCAGCAGCAGAAAAACTCTCATGATTGATATTTGATGCGTCCACGGGATAAACTCTTCCTT
>JAQUMQ010000246.1 GCA_028718045.1 Actinomycetota bacterium | reverse complement strand
CTGAAAAAATAATTTTTGTTTCGGGGATTTTCAAATAATTTTTTGTTTCCTTGAAGCTGATGAACAAGTAACTGCAAAATTTTGAAAAAAACTTGTTTAACCTGCCTGGAATATAATTATGTTCATGCAGCGCAATTTTTTTTCTTAAAACAACTGCACCAAGCAATACGGGACCGCATACATAACCCCCCATCCCAAGCACAATATCAGGCTTAAAACCAACAATTATCCTTAACGATTTTAAAAAACCAAAGATCAACGTACCGGTAAACTTTATATAATTTAATGTTTTCCTCAAAAAGCTGCCTTTTTGGATTAAGCCGGAAGCATTTATCTTAATAAAATCAACTCCAAGCTCCGGAATAATGGTTTTCTCCATTCCTTTATTTGCTCCGACATATAATAAAGCAGTATCTTTATAATTATTCTGAATCTCCTCTATTATGGAAACTGCCGGATATATATGGCCAGCCGTCCCTCCGCCACAAATCAAAATTCTTCTTCCCATTTTTCTCCTTTGGCGGGATATATTTTATATTTAGATATGTTTAGAAGCATGCCGACGCCTATCATCATCGACATAAGCGATGAACCTCCCAAACTTATAAAAGGCAAAGCCATACCTGTAACCGGCACCACGCCTACCGAAACAGATATATTCAATATCGCTTCAATGGTAATAAGACTCGTAATACCTATCGCTATCATTCTTCCAAGATAATCTTTGGCTTTCATTGCAATTCTTATACCAAAAAAAGCAAACAACATAAACAGCAATACCACAAAAGTGGTTCCTACAAGACCGAATTCTTCTCCCAGTATCGAAAAAATAAAATCTGTATTTGCTTCCGGAAGATAAGAATATTTTTGAAGACTGTTTCCGAGACCTACCCCAAAAATATTTCCCGAACCCAATGCTATTAAAGACTGGTTTATTTGAAAGTTTGATCCGCTTGCCTGGCTGCTTTTATTTAAAAAAGCAAATATCCTTTCCCTTCTGTAATTTTCAAGAAACAAATAACCTATCGAAAAAGCTACCCACGCAAATCCAATACCTATTATATGCCTAAACCTTACTTCTCCTACGAACATCAAAATAAAAATTATCAACCAAATAGTGACCACCACGCTGAAATCGGGCTCCATAAAAATAAGAAATGTGATGATAAGAAGAAAGATAAAGGCAGGAAACAGTATCGTTTTTATCTTATAAATATCTCTGTATTTCTTATTCAAAACATCACTTACATATATGATTACGGCAATTTTTACAAACTCCGAAGGTTGAGGATTGAAAAAAGGCAGATTTATCCAACGGCTGGAACCGCCTACTTTTACACCCAACGGAGGAATTAAAACAATGGCAAGAAGCCCGATGGAAATTAAAATTAAAAAATTGGATATCTTGGCTAATTTATGATAATCGATTTTAGTAAATATGAAAAGCAGGATAATGGAAATGACGCTCCATATTATCTGTTTCCTTATAAAATAAAAAGCATCATTGTAATAACTTTCACCAAACGGCATTGAAGCACTTGATACCATTACCATTCCTATCACGAGCAGAAGAACCGCTATGATAAATATGAAATAGTATTCAATATTTACCTTTATAAGGTTAATTCGCTTGTTAGAAAAATTTTCCATAAAAAACTATCATGATTTAAAAGACATAACCATTTTTTTAAATTGTTCTCCCCTATCTTTATAATCCTTAAACATATCCATGCTTGCGCATGAAGGAGACAGCAATAATACGTTTCCTTTTTCGGTAACGTCAAAAGCTTTAGCCACTGCTTCATTTAACGTAACTGCCTTAAATATTTCATAATCATGAGCAGCTGCCGAAAAAACATCGAACAAAAGGTCTTTGCATGAACCTATTAAAATCAATTTACATACTTTTTTATTTAATACGGGAATCAGACTTTTAAAATCCATCCCTTTATCCAAGCCGCCCAATATCAATGTGACTTCTTTTTTAAAATATTCCAAAGCCTTTATCGTTGCATCTGGATTGGTTGCTTTGGAATCGTTAAAGCATCTTATACCATTTATCTGTCCGATATGCTCAAGCCTGTGCGGCAGTGGAATAAATTTTTTTACGGAATCAGATATCGACTCATCGTCGACGTCGAATATCTTTGCTGCCGCTACGGCACTCATTATGTTCGATATATTATGATGACCAATCAAACCGATGTTTTTAATCGATACTTGTCCTTTAAAATCAGAAAACCCATAAATTATTTTGCCGTTTTCGTAATATATTTCGGTCGGCTGTTTGCTGTTTAAAGTAAATCTTACAAGATTTGGCTTTATGCTTTGATATATTTTTTTTAAATATTTAATTATGAACTTATCATCATTGTTTATGATAAAAAAATCACTTTCATCCTGATTTTGTGTTATTTTAAATTTTAACTTCGAATAATTTTCCATAGATTTGTGTCTGTCTATATGATCATTCGTTATATTTAAAATTATTGCCACATGCGGCTTGAATAAACAAGAATTTTCAAGCTGGAAGCTTGACACTTCAATTACCCTTATAAGATCCTCGTTTATTTTAGCTTTTTTAGCATTTGCGTTATTCGTATAACTGTCTAATAGCAAAGTATCGATAAGAGGATTGCCTATATTTCCGCAGGTTTTCGCATCGAGACCGGAATCGTTTAATATCTTTCCGATAAGTGAGGTAACGGTAGTTTTCCCATTTGTGCCTGTAACCGCAATCGTTCTCTTTCTTTGATTTATATCCATGAAATGCCACGCGAGTTCAAGTTCGCTCCATATTCCGATTTTTCTTCTTGCAGCTTCTTTTAGCAGCGGAACATCCATGGATATTCCGGGACTAACCACGATAAGATTCGTTTCTTGAAGCAGTTTGTCTTTCAAATCATCTATGTTGCCTTTAAAGAATTTTATTTTACTGCTGCCTGCCAATTTCATATATTCTTCCGGCAGGTTAAAATCATCGTTATTGTCCAATGCAATCAAATTTTTGCTGATTAAGGCAAGTTTATCCAAAACAGATAAGCCGCTCTTACCAAGACCAAAAATCAGAATATTTTTATCTTTAAAAAAATTATTTCTGTTCAAACTCATATTTTTTAATGATCAGTATCTTTATTAATTTAAGAATTTTATATAATAGATAAAAAAGCCTATGGAAGCAAATAACATGCATACTGTCCAGAACCTTATTATTATTTTTACTTCAGGCCACCCAAGAAGCTCGAAATGATGGTGAATGGGCGCCATTTTAAAAACACGTTTCTTAAATATTTTAAACCACACAACCTGTATCACAACGGATAATGCTTCCGCCACAAATATACCGGCTATGACAAAAAGCAGTATTTCCTGCTT
>JAQUMQ010000245.1 GCA_028718045.1 Actinomycetota bacterium | reverse complement strand
ACGAGATCTCTGGTACTATTGATTCTCATGATGTGAAAACAGGTGGACTAGCCGTGCAGCCAGCCGAACCCATCCGGGACGATTACGTATTTGAAGGCTGGTATTCGGATGCGGACCTGACGACGGCATTTAAGTTTGCAGAGAGCAAAATCGAAGCAGATACGACGCTTTATGCAAAATGGTCAGAGGCGGTCTACTACCTTGCGGGTAGTTTTACGGGCTACGAACCAAAGATGGCAGGCTACGGTATGAAGCCGATTGCTGGTAAGGACGGCTGGTACTGGCTCACAGTAAAGCTTACCGAGGATTTACGCGACAAAACCTATGACGGACATTATTACAAGGTCACAAACGGCACATGGGCGGCAGATGGCTGTTGGGGTACGGATAGTTATGCGCTGCAGCCTGCGCCGGTTTCTCCCACAGGCGGAGGGCTAGGCTCTATTTGGATTGAAAACAACTGTACGCTGGCTGTCTGCTTTGACTCAATCAACAAGGTTATCTACGATGATTCTATGGTTCAGACATTCGCAACACCACGAATTTATGGCGATTTCAATACGGCAATGGACAGAGGAACAGACTGGAGTACCGCCGATGGTGAAGCGCTTGAACTGGCTGACGCAGACGGTGACGGTATTTTCACGGGACTCTATGAGATTCCGGCATATAATGGTCCAAATAAAGATGGTTATTCTATGATTGTTGTCATATCTCAAAAGTATTACATCAGCGAATATGGTAATGCATGGGGTGCCAATGAGCAATATCTTTTTGACGGTTCGGCGGCGGGTATGAATACCGCTAGTTATCTCATGCCAGACAAGGATACGGTCTATGAATTTGCTTATGACAGCACGACACATGTCACCACCGAAACACCACTTGAGGCAGATCAAATAAAAGAACTGGCTGGTCCTACGGTTTACGGTGATTTTTCGTCATGGCTGTTTGAGGGCGGCAGTTCGGTTGTGCTCAAAGATGATGACGGTGATGGAGTCTATACCGGGACGCTGAATCTGGCAGCTTACACTGGTACAGACAAAGGTTATATGATTGCGATTGTGTTATCAAAGAAACTTTATAATGATGAATACGGTATACGCTGGGGTGCGGAAGAGCAGTACCTGTTTGATGGTTCGGCAGCAGCTATGGGAAGCGTCAGTTATTTGAAGCCTAAAAAAGACACCACCTATACGTTGAGTTATAACAGCACCACACATGTGACAACAGTTACAGAAAAATAAAAGCTGTCAGTATGTTCCTGCCCCGGTAACGGGGCAGGGTACAGCAAAAGAGATCAAGATGCTCAGAAGCAAATTTCGTTACCCAAAGTTTCGGAATACGCAGATAGTTTTGGGAAAAAGGCATTGCCACGACCGGTGCCGTATGAATTTTATATTGGTGCAGATAAGGAAATGCTTACGAGCTCCCAATATTGCTCAGAGATGGAGTTTGATAGAGTAGTGATGACGATTTCGAGCTTTTGACAGCGGGGTGCTGGAAAACACGAGCGCCAGCGAGCAGACAATTACTGTTTAAGAATTTATTTCACAATTTCCATTAAACATTAAGGGAACTGAATCGCAAGATCTTACCGAAATAATAATTTCGGATCCTGAATTTAATGATTCCCCGCTTGAGACAATTTCAAGGATCAGAAAAGTTAGGGGGAAATGGTTAACTTATAAAGAAGTCTTCGAATGAATATCTTATTCAGCCAGTTATTTTTACGATTCCCTAAAAAGCATCTCCTTCAAAAGGAAGCAGTAAACAGAAAAGTCGATATGATAATTAAAAATCCCGTATTCCAGGGTGAACCGCTAAAAGGAAATTTCAGAGGATTTTACAGCACGCCTGTTAAGAAAAATTTTCTGATAATATTTTTGTATCGTGATTCTTGCAGAAAAAAGAGTGATGATGTGGATTTTTTGCTTTTTTATATATTCATTAAATTTTATATCCATAATTTAAGAATTTTATTTAAAATCTGGTTCCGAATTCCGCTATTCGGGGCAGCCAAGATCCATCTTTAGGTTTTCACCAAAAACCAATTTTTAGTTGTTATCACAAAAGGATTTACAAAATATTACGGCATATATCCTTGATAATCTTAAATCACCTAAAGCTGCTATGGATTTTATTGATACCTTTGATAAATCTATTCTCAGGCTTAAAAAATATCCTTACTCCTGCAAGCTATACCGTCCACAAGAATCACTTGAAGCAGAATACAGATTTTTACCTGTAAAAAATTATCTGGTATTTTTTATAGTGATTGAAAATATGATAGAAATCTACAGGATCATTTCTCTCTGATCGTTTGAATCAATAAATTTTCTAAAGATTAAATTCTTTAAATTTAATCATCTTACTTAAATCCGGTTCGAAGTTTTACTAACAAAGGATACCTAAACAAGCCTTTTTATTGTTTTTTAAAAACATATATTGCCCAGCCGACAGTATTTCTGCCATATAATAAATATTCTGTTTTTGCTTTCTTTGTTTTGCTTAATAATTCAGGATTGTCCGGATCATCAGGATTGGTGGTTATATAATCATCTACAGCCCACCATTGCAGTGTTTCATAATGATCCCAGTCGTCGTAGTTGCTTACAAGCGTATATATACAATTCAATCCTTCTTTTTCGCCAACATTTATATTTTCAAAATGAGAATTGAATTCCTCTTTTTTAAATTCACTCATTTTAAGATATTCATCATCCGGTTCTTTTAACCAGTAAGGCTCTCCAATAATAATCAGTCCGTTTGGCTGTGTCATTTTTTTCAATGCTTTTATTGCTTCAATAAATCCATTATAAACAAAGCTGGCACCAATACACATGGTCAGGTCAAACAATTCATTTGCTTTAGGTGCATATTTTGCACCGTCCATTTCCAATAATTCGATATCGGAACCAGGAACTCTTTCATTTTTCTTTTTTTCGCAATCTTTTATAAAATAAGGCGAAATATCAACTCCGATGCCGGAAATATTATATAACTCAGCTAACCTTATTAAAGGCCCTCCTTTACCGCAGGCAATATCCAGAACCTTGGAGCCTGGCTTTAATTTAAATAACGAAAACAACCCGTCAAGTTTAACTTGGCTCATAGGATTAAGGACCGAGTGTTTCTTATGTATAATATCAAAATATTTCCAGATATCCATTAGCATACCTCCGAATATTTTTAAATTAAGATATTGATCTTAGCAAAACTATCGGAAAAGTAAAATGTTTTAAGCTTAGCTATTGTATATTATTTAATATCTCTGCTATCGGTGATTTTATTTCAGGCAGTCTGTTTTTAATAGTATTTTATAAAGTCTCAAGGTCAACACCAAAATATTCGTGTATCAGTTTATTTCTCATTCCGCTTATTTTA
>JAQUMQ010000244.1 GCA_028718045.1 Actinomycetota bacterium | reverse complement strand
ATTGAATATCGACGGTTTGCTAAATAAAGAGCTAAACGAAATTAATTTCAACAAAATAGAAAAAATATTCGACAGTCTTGAATTCAAGATATTAAAAGAAAGAATAAAAAAAATGTCTGTTTATCTAGACTCTAATAAACATCGGGAAAATGAAACCAAAGGAAGTATTCAAAGTTTAGCAGAGGATTTAAATGGAAACACCAAAGAAATAGTCAAGCTTAAATTCGGTGTTGTCGGTCAAGATTTTAATGTCGAATCGTTTATAAACAATTCAAACGGAAAGCTGTTCATTTCTTTGTGCGAAAACTGCAAGGAAAAAGAAAAATCGGAAAGCAATAGTTTGAAGAACATAGTGATTTTCAATGGCAAAGATGATCCATATGTTTTTAACACAAACTACCTCCAGGATGAGAATTATTTAAAGATATTAAGAATACTTTTCGAAAACGAAAATATAATAAAATCCGGGATTGATTTGAAAAGATTTTATAAATATTTAAGAACTTACCAAATAACCATGAATGGAAAATTTTATGATTATAAGATTTTTTATCTTTTGCTAAATCCAAATAAAACAGATGCAAGCATAAAAGAAATCTTAAGGACATATATTTTGGAAAATTGCGATAATTATTTTTTTATGGACAGCCATCTTCCCGAATCTGATTTCGAGGATAAAACATTTTTACGGCAGGATGATAAAAAACAGCTGGCAAATGGCAGTGAAAACAATGCGCAACTTTCTTTTCATATGGAAATGAATGCCGGTAAGAATCTTTATGAAATGGATCAGAAAAAAAACTATGTTAAATATTTGGCTGAAGACGACAATTTTAAAAATACTTTAAAACAGATTTTGGTTTATCCTCAGATCGAGGAAATTCTTTTAAAACAAATAAAAGAGCAAGAATTGGATAATTTATATGAATGCATAGAAGGTCCTCTAATAAAAGTTTTGGGCGAAATGGAATTTACAGGAATAGCCGTTGACAAGGAATATCTTGAATTTCTTATAAATCAATACGATAAAGACATAAAAATATTAAAAGATGATATTTATAAAATCAGCGGCGATAAGTTTAATATTAATTCTCCTCAGCAACTGTCAAATATCTTATTCAACAAGCTCGGGCTTATGCCGGCCAGAAAAACAAAAACCGGTCTTTCCACTGATGCTGCCACGCTTGTTTCTTTAGTTGACGAGAGTCCGATTATCGAAAAAATTTTAGATTACAGGGAGAAAGTAAAACTTAGAAATACATACATAGATGTTTTGCCAAATCTTATAGATCCCAAAGACAACAGAATCCATACGACCTATAATCAGCTCGGAACGACCACAGGAAGATTGAGCTCGTGCGATCCAAATCTTCAAAACATACCCGTAAGGACGGATTTAGGAAAGCAAATACGTAAAGCTTTCGTACCGGGGAAGGGATATGACTTGCTTTTGTCTTCCGATTATTCACAGATTGAGCTGAGGATACTTGCGCATTTATCCGAAGATGACGGACTTATCGAGGTTTTCAATAAAAATGGCGACATACATACGTTTACTGCTTCTGAAATATTCAATGTAAGCATTGAAGACGTTACGGAAGAATTACGAAGAAAAGCAAAAGCAATAAATTTTGGGATCATATATGGGATGACCGAGTACGGGCTGAAGTCAAGATTGTCGATAAGCGAGGATGAAGCAAAAGAATACATAAAACTGTATTTTTCCAGATACCCCAAAGTCAAGAAATACATAAATTTTCTTATAAGAGAAGCATATGAAAAAGGTTATGCAACTACATTGTTCGGAAGAAAAAGATATATAAATGAGCTTGGGAGTACAAATGCCAAGTTGAGAAATTTGGGGGAAAGGTTGGCAGTAAATACACCTATTCAAGGCAGTGCTGCAGATATAATGAAACTTGCAACGGTGAAACTATTTAATGAGATAAGGAAAAACAACACAGATGCAAATATATTGCTTCAGGTTCACGACGAGCTTGTTTTGGAAATTAAGGAAGATGACTTGGATTATGTAAAAACGGTTGTTGAAAATGCCATGGAGACTTGTGTCAAACTTAAAGTCTTGCTTAAGGTTGAAATAAAGTCTGCAAAGAATTGGTATATTTGACGTTTAAAATACCTGTAATCAAAAATTTTACGATAATTAAGAATTCTGTGAAATAAATCCTTACAGAATTATAAAAAATATTAACATGTAAAATTATTAATTATTGATTTAAATGTTCATGCGTGGTATATTTTTACGCACAAATTTAAAATTGGAGGGATTTTTGTCGCATGACTAAAAATATTATGTACGAACAAGTTACTGATGAAAACTGTATGATCAGAAACGAAAAAGGGGAAATGGTTCCTAATTATGATATTACCATAATTGATTTCGATGAAGGAGACATCCTTAAAGGAAAAGTGGTGAAGATTGACAAAGATGAGGTGCTGGTTGATGTTGGATTTAAGTCCGAGGGTGTCGTTCCTATAAATGAATTATCGATTAGAAACGGTGTAAAATCCGAAGAGATCCTTTCACTGGAAGAGGAAATAGAAATAATGGTTCTTCAGAAAGAGGATCAAGACGGCAGATTGATTTTATCAAAGAAACGCGCAGAAATTGAAAGAAGTTTCGACAAGATTGAAAGTGTTTATCAGAATGATGAAACTGTCGAAGGTCAGGTCATAGAATACGTAAAAGGCGGTCTTATACTTGACATCGGTCTTAGAGGATTTTTACCTGCTTCTTTGATTGATATAAAAAAGACAAGGGAGCTTTCTTCATACATTGGCGAAAGATATGCATGCAAGATTATAGAAGTTGACAGAAACAGAAACAATGTTGTTTTGTCGAGAAAAGCCATAATCGAAGACGAAAGAAAAGAACAAAGAAAAGAAGTCCTTGACAGCATCGAAATCGGTCAAATCAGAAATGGTGTAATTACAAGCATAGCCGATTTTGGGGCATTTGTAGATGTTGACGGAATTGACGGACTTATTCATATTTCGGAGCTATCATGGAATCACGTGAAACATCCTTCAGAAGTGGTAAAAGTAGGAGAAGAAGTCAATGTAGAGATACTCGATATCGATTATGAAAAACAAAGACTTTCTCTTGGCTTAAAACAAACTCAAAAAGATCCTTGGGTCGAAAAAATAAAAGCTTATAAAGTTGGAGATATTATTCAAGGAAAAGTAACGAGAATCGTAAAATTTGGTTTATTTGTTCAGATTCAAGAGGATATGGAAGGCTTGGTTCATATCTCGGAACTAAGTGTCGAACCCGTCAAAAAACCAGGCGATGTTGCCAAAATTGGCGATGAAATCATAGTCAAGATCATTGATATAGATTTTGATAAAAGAAGAATGGCTTTTTCAATAAAGCAGGTTAC
>JAQUMQ010000243.1 GCA_028718045.1 Actinomycetota bacterium | reverse complement strand
GATCTGCCAATGTCATTTCCCTGTCTGTTCAAGGTTGTGGGATCGTGTACGTAAAAAAATACTTCCAGTAATTTTTCATAGCTGATGATATCAGGCTGATATGTAATTTTTACAACTTCGGCATGTCCGGTAGTGCCCGAGCATACTTCTTTGTAAGCAGGATTTTCTTTAAAACCTCCTGCGTATCCGGACTCAACGCTTATAACTCCCTTTATCTGAGAAAAGATTGCTTCAAGACACCAAAAACATCCTCCTCCAAATACTGCCGTTTCATAATTATTCAACATTTTCTTTCCTTTTATATAAATTTTTTTATATTATTTTAATATGACATACCAGTGATTATTGTATCCGATTTTATGTTGTTTTTGTAACTTGCCGGTTTTTATTAATTTTGAAATAGGAAGAGAGATGAGAGATGAAATACAGAATTCTTGGGAAAACAGGTTTTAATGTATCCGAGATATCTTTAGGTACCTGGCAACTTGGCGGAAAATGGGGTGAAAAATATGATAATAAGACTGCAGAATCCATATTGGATAAAGCAGTCGAGATGGGTGTTAATTTCTTCGATACCGCAGATGTTTATAATGATGGACAAAGCGAGATATCAATAGGGAAGTTTCTTAAAAAAATTAAAAAGAGGATATATGTAGCTACTAAGAGCGGTAGGAAGCTAAATCCTCATAACGATGAAGGATATAATGAAAAAAATATAACTGCCTTTATCGACGACAGTTTAAAAAGGATGGATGTGGAAACCATAGATCTTATTCAATTGCACTGTCCTCCAACCGAGACTTATTCCAGACCCGAAGTGTTTGAATTGCTGGATAACCTCAAAAAACAAGGTAAGATATTGAATTATGGGGTAAGTGTCGAGAAAGTCGAAGAAGCATTAAAGGCTATCGAATATCCTGGGGTTGCCGCGGTTCAAATAATATATAATATGTTCAGGTTTAAGCCGGCGGATCTCTTCTTTAAAGAAGCTGCAAAAAGAAATGTCGGGGTGATAGTAAGAGTTCCTCTTGCAAGCGGTCTTCTTTCCGGACATTATAACAAGAATACCGTTTTTTCGCAGCAAGACCACAGATATTTCAACAGAGAAGGTAAAGCTTTTGATAAGGGAGAGACTTTTTCCGGAATACCTTACGATATCGGGCTCCGGGCCGTAGAAGAGCTTAAAAAGATATTTTCGGAAGGCGATTTATCCAAATATGCACTTCGTTGGATATTGATGAATGATAATGTAAGCTGTGTAATACCTGGAGCAAGCAATCCATCACAGGTCGAATCAAATTCCGCCGCATCCGAGATGCCGGATCTTTCTCAAAAACAAATGGAAATGGTAAAAGAAATATATGATAAATATATATGTAAATATGTTAAGGATTTATGGTAGTGAGTGCAATATATATAGGAATAGGATTAATAATAATTGCTATGTTTTAAAAGTTTGATCTAGGTAAAAGATTTGACCTTCCGTAAGAATTTTTTATAACACATCGCGAAAATGATTTGACAATTGTTCATAAAATGTAATATATTGTACGTTATTCTTCGTTTAATGATATTTTAATTAGAACTGCATTTTCTTGCATCTTCTTCTTGAGAAAATATTGTCAAGCTTAGAAAATAATAATATTTAAAGGAGGCAGTAATGCAAGGGAATAAACTGTATATAGGAAATTTTTCCTATTCAACGACTGATGAACAACTTGAAAAGTTATTTTCATCTTATGGTAAAGTAATCCAGGTTAATATAATCGGGAATAAAGGTTTCGGATTTATTGAAATGGGTAGTCCGGAAGAAGCCCAAAAAGCAAAAGAAGCTTTAGACGGATCAACATTAGACGGTCGTATTTTGAAAGTCGACGAAGCTCGTCCTCAAACTAGCAGACCCGCAAGAAGCAATTATAGAAAATACTAATCGGAACAATGCAGCTTGATAATAAAATGACTTATTTTATTATTCGGTAGATAGAGCTAATTTTTCAATGAATGACTTATCGTTATAAATTAATAATGCAACACCAGAGTTTATAATGGTAGGTCATTCATTTTTATGACAATATAAATAACCGAACAAAAAGGAAAAATGAAATATGAATTATATAATGGGTTTTATAGGTAGACTTTACAATAGGCGTATCTATAAAGAAAGCTGCACGAAATCAGGTTTGATCCCGATGAAAGCGCTTAATGTGTGCGTGAATGTGCTTCGCTTTTTAAAAATATATAATTTTATTTATTCGATATCTTTATATCTTACTACCATCATAAATAGAAGAAAACTGTTTAAATTATTTTCTCAATTTGTTAAAAAAGATGACCTATGTTTTGATATAGGAGCTAATCTTGGCAGCAGATCGGAAGCTCTCTTAAGGCTTGGAGCAAGAGTTGTTGCAGTTGAACCACAAAGTGTCTGCATGAAAAAGCTCGAAAAGAAGTACTGCAATAATAAAAAAATATCCTTGGTTCAAAAAGCAGTAAGCGACAAGATAGGAGAAGAAGAAATGATAACAAGCAATTCGCATACCGTATCGTCGATGTCAAGGGAATGGATAAGCAGCGTTAAGTCAAGCGATATGTTTTTTGTTTCGACATCAGCATTTCAATGGCAAAAAACTATAAAAGTGCAGGCAACTACGATGGACGAGCTGATCAAGCAATTTGGCAAACCGGCTTTTTGCAAGATCGATGTCGAAGGCTATGAATATGAGGTATTGAAAGGATTAACGCAACCTATAGGAATTATCTCTTTTGAATTTACTCCGACAAATGAGTTTATAAACTTGGCTATCAAAACGATAAGGCATCTATCGAGTATAGGCAAGATTGAATTTAATTATTCTCTCGGTGAAACAATGAAATTGGTTTTGAATGATTGGATTACTCCTGAGGAAATGTCAGCCATAATTAAGAGTATTTTAAATAAGACATCCTTTAGCGGTGATATATATGCAAGGTTTATTTAAAAAATTTTTAAAATTTAAATCAATTGCGCTATCCAAAAGATGCATATACAATTTTTAAACAATGCAATTTAATAATATTTATTAATGACTTATGCCGTTTATTGCTTATTGACTTATTGCTTGATTATTTATTGCCAAATGACTTTATTTGCTCGGCTTTTTCATTAAGATAGACCCATCTCTGCATCTTTAAATCAAGCTCCTTCCGAAGCTCTTCATACTTTTTAGCAAGTTCCTTTGTTTTTATATGGTCTGACCAATTGTTTTTCATTTCTTCCGTTATTTCTTCAAGCCTCTTCTCAAGTTTTTCAATTTCTTCATCTATTGTTGCAAACTCTCTTGTTTCGCTGTATGTGAATTTGGGTTTGGCAATAATTTGAAAGGTTTTATCGCCAGCAGTTTTTTGTTCAGACTGCTTCGTCGAAGTTGGCAAAGATTCCGATTTT